>NZ_PDEQ01000005.1:300000-411349 GCF_002554795.1 Longibacter salinarum
TCGTCGTCGAACCGGCGCTTGGCCTTGACGGCAAGATCAAAACGGAGAGGAAGGGCTCTGGCCGCTTTCACATCCACGTAAAAGGGAAGAGTGCTCACGCCGGACTGGATCCAGAGAGCGGGTCCAGCGCCATTTTGGAGCTTTCCCACGTCGTCCAGCGCCTGCATGATCTGAACGATCCGAAGGCCGGCATTTCCGTGAACGTCGGCACCATCGGAGGCGGAACGCGGCCGAACGTCGTCGCCGCAGAGAGCACGGCGGAGGTCGACGTGCGCATCACAACAAAGGAGCAGGCAGAGGCCGTTGAGCACGCCATCCGGAGCATCGAACCCACGGTGCCCGAGACGAAAATGACGATCGAAGGCGGCATCTCGCGGCTCCCGATGTCACAAACGCCGGCCTCCCGGGCCCTGTGGCAGCACGCACGCACCACCGCGGAGCGGATCGGTCTATCGCTCGACAGCGGACGGTCGGGCGGCGTGTCCGACGGCAACACCGCCGCGCGTTTCACCCCGACGCTCGACGGGCTCGGCCCGGTGGGCGACGGCGCTCACGCACGCCACGAGTTCTGCTACATCGACGCGATGGCGGAGCGCAGCACCATCCTCGCCCTGCTGATCGCCAGCCCCGCCACGGAGACGCTCCTCGAAGCGAACCGGACGGCGAAAATCGAAATGGGATGAGCGTTGAGGCGTTGGGACGTTGCAGCGTTATCGCGTCAAGCGTTATCGCGCGTCGAAACTCCGGAGGGCTGGTCCTCCACCAACGCCCCCGGGTCGCCCTTTCCCCCCTCTCTCCCTCTCTCCCTTTCTCCCTTCCACACCTTCACACTTCCACACCTTCACACCTCAATACGTCGCCGCCTCAAAACGCCTCCAACAGCGACAGGTAGAGCTCGAAGCCGTGCGCACCGTACGCGATGTCCATTCGGCCGTGTACGCCCTCGTCGTTGAGTCGCAGGCGCCCCCCGATGCCGGCGGCCACCTGCACGTTGCGCACCAGGTTCTCATTTAGTCCAGAAGCTACTTCCCCCGCCGAGGCGAAAGCCGTCGCCCCGAAGCGCCAGAAGAGCGGGACACGCACCTCGGCCTGCGTCGTCCAGTAAACCGCGTCGCGATACCGCCCCTCCAGGTAGCCGCGCATGCGCTCGGACCCGCCGAGTAGCGGCAGCGTCTGAAACGCCGGCGTCCCCGTCACGCCTTCCGCGTACACATTTCCAGCAAACACGACCGGCCCGGCGGATCGGTACGCACGCAGATCCGCGAGAAAGCGACCGAACGTGAAGTCGCTCCCGATCACGGCCGAATGCCACAGGGCCGACGTTTCGAGGAAATGGCCGTCGCGCGGATAGTAGATATTGTCGCGATCGTCCCACAGCGCACCCAGCCCGACGCCGATCGTCCGTCCCCCATTGGCACCCGCAATCGGCATCGTCTCCAGCTGTCCTCCGCCCTCGACCTCGGTCATGTTCTCCAGCCGAACGAAGAGTCGCGGCCCCAGCACGAACCGTCCGGGAAGCGGCGTTCGAACCCGCTGCTGCGCCGTCGCCTCCAGCGTCAGGTAGCGCGAAGTGAAGTCTTCTTCGGCACTCGAGGGCGTGTTTCCTCCAATCCCGAAGAACGAGTCAGGGAACCGGCTTGCTTCGATCTCCCCCGCGACCCGGTACCGTCCGTTCTGCAGGTAAAACTCCGGCGCGATGTTGACGACGATCTGCCGCTCCTGTGTGATCGTGACGACAGACTGCACACTCGACGGAATACGCCCGGGTCGATCAGGCTGGTAGTATCCCGCGACCATGCCGATGGCGATTCGCGTCTTGGGCTCGTACGACGCGTACGGAAGCACCAGCCAGTCGCCTGAAGCATGAGTTGTGGTGTCGGCGGCGGATGTCGTATCCGCAGACTGGCCGTATGCAGATCCCGGCAGTCCCGCGAGTGCGTTTAGCAGAAGAAGGAGAACGAGTACGCGCATCTCGTACGGACGAATGGCGGGAATAGTGGCTGACGCTCGTGACAACGGTTCCGTTTCCCCTGCGTTCAAGGTCGTCACGGCGCCGCGATCGTCCGCCGCCCCTTCCAGTCAAGGTAAAAGGACAGGCCGAAGTAAAACGCGGGGTAGACGAGACTTGCCCACAGGAACCAGTCACCGCCCCATGTCGGGCCATTCGGAAACGCCGGGAGCATCGCGACCAGCATACCAAGCCAGATGACGGCACCGACGATGACGGGCCACATCCATGGCTTCGGAGCCCGGTTAGGATAGACAAACCGCACCGGCAGGACCGTCATGAGCGCCAGGACGAGCGTCGCCCCGAGCGAGAAATAGGCACCCGTCTCGCCGTACTCTGCGACGAACAACCCGGTGTAAAACGCCACCACGTTCCAGTACGAAGGAAAGCCCAGGAAGAAGCCCGCTGCCTCCTGTTTGGCGGTTGCGTTCGAGAACCCGAAGAGACTCGCCATCATCACGAGTGCGACCCACACCGCGTCCGGCCCCGGGAACCAGCCCATGCGCCAGACGAGCATCATCGGGATAAACGTGAACGTCAGGAAGTCCACGATGTCGTCAATGACGTGGCCGTAGATGCGCGCCGCGTACAGCTTGACGTTCCAGTGTCGGGCAAGCGGCCCATCCGCAGCGTCAATCAGGACGGCGATGGCGAGCCAGATAAAGGTCCATCGAGGAGACACCTCCGTCCGGGCGATGGATGCCATCGCCAAAAATGCGAAAATAACGCCCGACGCCGTAAAGACGTGAACGGCGTAGGCACGCGTTTTTCGCCCCCAGCGAGCGCGCTCCTTCTTGTCCTTGAAGTTTGGCTTTTCCATCTCCGGCCAGGCTGTCATCAACAAGTCGGCCGCGAGATACGGCGCACGGCGCAAACTACTTCTGTTTGAACACCAGTGTCAACGGCACTCCCTTAAACCCGAATGCCTCGCGGAATTGCCGCTCCAGGTATCGCTTGTACGATTCCTTTATCCCTTTCGGGTGGTTCGTAAAGAAAACGAACACGGGCGGGTTCTCCCGAACCTGGGTCACATACTTGATTTCGACGTAATTCCCCCCTCGATAGGTCGGCGGATGGTGATTGGCGACCGCCTCGCGCAGAACGTCGTTCAGGCGGCTCGTCTGGATTCGCTTCGCCCGCTCGTCGGCGACCTCAAGCGCCGTATCGATCACCTTGTATACTCGCTGCCTCGTGAGCGCCGAGGTAAAGACGATCGGCACGTAGTCGAGCGTCTGGAGGATCTTGTGGAAGTAATCCTCATACCGCTTCGCCGTCTTGGTATCTTTCTCGACCAGATCCCACTTATTGACGGCAATAACCATCCCCTTCTTGTGCTTCTCCGCCAGCTTCAGAACGTTGATGTCCTGGTTCTGAAGCCCATCGGTGGCGTCGATCATGAGAACACAGACGTCGCCCTCGCGAATGGAGCGCTCCGTGCGCAGCGTCGAGTAAAACTCGATGTTCTCCTTCACCTTCGCCCGCTTGCGGAGGCCCGCGGTGTCTACCAACGCGATTTCACGGCCCTCGTAGTTGACCAGCGAGTGGATGGCGTCGCGGGTCGTGCCGGCGACTTCGGTCACGATCGACCGGTCGTAGCCCAGCACCGCGTTCACGATGGAGGACTTGCCAACGTTCGGCTTCCCGATAATGGCTATGCTCGTCCGATCCTCGAGCTCATCTTCCTCTTCTTCCTCCTCCGGCAGCGTGTCCACAAGCGCATCGAGCAGTTCGCCGGTGCCAATCCCGTTCGTTGCGCTCACGGGAAAGACCTCGCCAATGCCCATCTCGTAGAACTCGCTCGCCGCCCAGCGCCGCTCGTCGTTGTCGGCTTTGTTCGCCACGACCAGGACCGGCGTGTCGTCCTTGCGGAGCTTGTCTGCCATCTCCTGGTCGATGTCCGTAATGCCCGTCGTGACATCGCCGACGTACAGGATCACGTCCGCGTCCTCCATCGCGATGTCGACCTGCTCGCGGATGGCCGCTTCGAAGCGCTCGGACGAGTGGGGGACGTATCCACCGGTATCGACGACCGGGATCGTGCGCCCATTCCAGATAATCTCGCCGTAGACCCGGTCGCGCGTGACGCCGGGCTCATCATGGACAATCGCCAGCTGAGACTCGGTCAGGCGGTTGAAAAGCGTCGACTTGCCCACGTTGGGACGGCCGACAATGGCAACGAGCATGTTTCAAAGTCGAATTACGAAAGGCGAAATGCGAAGTGTAGTATAACGACATGAGTGGTGAGAAAAGGTCCGCTCCCCCGCCACAAACGAGGCCTTTCCCTCCCGAAATTCGCATTCCAACTTCGCACTTAGCACTTCGCACTTCCCATTTCGCACTCCCTACAGTCTTTGCTTCCAGTCGAGGTACATCGCGCGGAAGCACATGTATGCGGCCTCGGCCGTTTCAGAGGTGAACCAGTAGTTAACGCCAGCTCCGACGGCCGCACCGGCGAGCGGCACGGACTGCGCCAGCTTGCGCCCGACGAGCGCCTTGGCGATCTCCCGCGGGAGGTGGCGGTTCTGGTCGCGGAAGGTGCCGGACACGCGGCCGCGATACTCCAGGTCGTTGGCGAACGCAGCCGCGGCCACGCTAACCTCACGGAGCGCCTCGTTGCGCGCCTCTCTCCCTCCAGAGGAGGCGACGTTGAAGATCGATAATACAAGCGGACGGAACGTCGGCCCACGCATTGGGAAGCCGTAGCACGCGCCGATCTGCTGAATGAGCCGGAAGTTGATCGTAAACAGCAGCGGGATGTCGGCCGCAATCAGCGCTGCGCCGCCCATTCCCATGCCGCCACCACTCAGGCCGGCGAGAATCGTGTTTTCCCGAAAGCGGCTGCGGGCGAGCGCGTCCAGATCCTCGATGCGTTCGCTCCGCAGCTCGGACACGGTCTCGACCATGAGCTTCCGCTTGTGCGCGGCCTCGATCACGTCCTCCGCGTCGTACGTCCACTCCGAAGCGTCGCTCAGAACGGACAGGAAGTCGGATATCTTCTCGCTTGCCTGATCGACAACCTCAGGGGGAGTGACGCGGTCCACAGCCCAGTCGATCGGACTCATGGCCCAGTTGACGGCCTGGGAGAGGACGTTGGCGTCGGCGTGCTGCCAGTCCTCAATCTGGCGGCGAATGGCTTTTTCGGAATCGGAAAGGCGCATATTTGGAAAACGTCGGTGGGCGAAACGACGATGGCGCGAGAGAGAGTCAGATGCAAATTAAACAGCACCCCCGCAGAAAAGATGCGGACTCTTAAACCTTAGATGCGAGCATTCGCATTTCTGATCCAAACTCTCGGCTGCACCTTACAGGACGCACGCGCCCGGCCCAGTGTTACGCCCGTGGCGCCTCATCTACAGGTACCAGAGCCCGATACCACCGACGAGAAAGCAGTAGTATGCGAAGTACTGCAGGTTGCCCCGGCGCACGAAGTCCAGCATCAGCTTAATCGCCACGACGCCGGAGACGTAGGCGACGACCGTGCCGAGGAGGAGCGGGACCCAGTCGACTGTCGGGCCCAGCTCAACCAGCTCGATGCTCTTCAAAAGGGTTGCTCCGAGGACCACCGGAAGCAGCATCAGAAAGGAGAAATTCGCCGCCTGCTCGGGCTTCACGTTCTGGTAGAGTGCCGTGCAAATCGTCGACCCGGAGCGCGAAATGCCCGGAATCATGGCGGCAGACTGCGCGATGCCCACGACGAACGCTTTCACGGGGTTCAGCTTGCCGTCCGGGTTGGGACGCAGGAGCGTGAGCAGGAGGAGAATCCCCGTGACGATCAGCATGCCGCAGACGAGCTTTGGGTCACCGAAGGCCTGTTCTAGCTCGTCTTTGAACAGCACGTAGACGGCGCCGGTCGGGATCATCGTGATGAGGATGTAGATGCCGAGCCGGAAGGTGGCGCTATCCTCGTACCGCTCGGCGATGCTCGTCGGCTTCGCGACCGCACCGGCGGCTTCTTGCACCAGATCGACGACATCGCGGCCGTACACGGTGAGAATGCTGAGCACGGTGCCGAAGTGGACGAACACCTCGAACGTCACGTCGCTGGCTTCCGAGGCATCGAGACCGAGCAAATACTGTCCGAGCACGAGATGGCCGGATGAGGACACGGGCAAAAACTCGGTCAGGCCCTGCACGAGTCCCAGAATGATCGCTTCCAGCCAGGTCATGCGCGATTTGAATCAGGAAAAGGGAAAACGGTCATAGCACCACGCCACAACGTAGCGACCAGACGCGGAAGTGCCTACTGGCGCCGTTGAAGTCGGCTCGAAAAGCTCTCTCGGCTGGCGCGGGTTGCCTCAGCTCACACCCTCCGGTTTCTCAAGGCGAAGGCGCGGTTGAATGTCGAGCGTAGCGCCCGCCGCGTGCCCCGCCTGCAGGTGCATCGCTCCAGCACGAGCAATCATAGCGGCGTTGTCCATGCAATACGCCATCTCCGGCATATAGACCTCGAACCCATCCTCGTCAGCCGCCTCCTCGATCGCGGCCCGCAGTGCGGAGTTGGCCGACACGCCGCCGACAATAGCCACGTGCTCGGCCCCGGTCTCCCGTGCCGCATCGCGCACGGCCCCGACGAGCACATCGACGACGGCTTGCTGGAAGCTCGCGCAGATGTCCGCACGGTGATCTTTGAGGACGTCCTCTTTTTCCTCCCCGAGATCCCGAAGATAGTACAGTACCGACGTCTTGAGGCCACTGAATGAGAAGTCGTACTCGTCCAGGCGACTCCGGGGAAAGTCGTGAAACGCCGGATCCCCCATTTTCGCGAGCCGATCGATGGCCGGTCCACCCGGATAGCCCAGATCGAGGAGTTGCGCGACCTTGTCGAACGCCTCGCCGGCCGCGTCATCGCGCGTTGCCCCCAGCACGCTGTGCTCGAAATTCGGGCCCACGCGTACGAGCTCGGTGTGTCCACCCGAGACGACGAGGCAGAGATACGGCCGGGGCGGCGCCGGGCTGCTCAGATCCACCGAGTAGAGATGGCCCTCCAGGTGATTCACGCCCACGAGCGGTAGATTTCGTCCCCGCGCAAACGCCTTGGCAAAGGTCAGCCCGACCATCAGTGACCCCGGAAGTCCCGGGCCGTAGGTAACGGCAACCGCATCGAGGTCATCTGCGGTGCAGTCGGCATCGCGCAGGGCCTGCTGCACAACCGGCACGATCAGGCGCTGATGATTGCGCGACGCCAGCTCCGGCACCACGCCGCCGAACTCCGCGTGGATGTCGTGCTGCGAAGAAATCACGTTCGACCGCACGTCGGCATCGACCAGCACGGCCGCGGCCGTGTCGTCGCACGACGTTTCGATCCCGAGAATGGTCATGGTAGAATTCGACTTGCGAAGGGCGAATGGCGAAATTCGGCGCCGGAATATCCGACCGTGGCTCCGAACGTGAGCGTCATGGGTACGACCCGACGAGAGAGGCGTTCGGTTCCGGACGCTGTGGTGAACAAATCGAGCAGACTCGGGTACAGAATCTACCACGGATCTCCTCCGACCTGCCGTCTCCAGTTTCGTTATCTGAAAAGGTCGCTTATGCGCGCCACAGTTTCGCTACTATGCCTCGTCGCCGTGCTCTGCCTGGCACAACCTGCAGAAGCGCAGCTTCGCGAAACGGCTCTGAACGGGCCGTCTCCCACGCAACTTTATGACACGGGGAGTAGCTTCTTCGGGAAGCTCTTCGATGCGGAGCATTTCCAGATGTCGCATACCTACGAGATGTCCATGTCATCGTTCGGCAACGAGAGTGCCTCGATGGGCATGTACACGAACTCGATGATGTGGCAGTTTAACTCGGCTTGGGCCGCTCGCGTCGACGTGAGCCTCATGCAGCCGTTCTCCGGACAGATGTACGGGGACCAGTCCCCGCAGGTCTTCCTCCAGAATGCGGAGGTTGCCTATCGACCGACGGAGAGCACGGAGATCCGATTCCAGTTTCAGCAGAGCCCGTACGGACGGTACGCCAGCCCTTATGGCGCCTACCGCCCGTATGGTCACCGCTCTGCAGCCTTTGCGCCGCATTCGTCGAGCCGCCTCTTCTGGCGATCGAATTAGCCGCGTCGACGGATCTCCCACTGCGGGAATCGGCGCGGCATGCCCTCGGTGGCGTGCCGCGCTTTTTCTTCGCTCCCCGGCGACTCAGACTCACCCCTGCTGTTCATGAACCTTTGGACCGACCGCGTCCGAAACGGCCTTCTTAATTCCGTCCTGCTCGTACTCGGGCTCGGCGTGATGCTGCTGATGTATGCGCTCGTGACACGCACGACGACCCCGCGCAGCAACCCGAACCGTGTGGCACGTGCGACGGAGCTGGTTGGACCGGTGATTCAGGTCGAGGTTCGAAATGGCGCAGGGGTCGATCACCTCGCGGCCCGCACGACACGCTTCCTCCGCGACCGTGGCTTCGACGTCGTCGAAGTCGGCAACTACGGATCCTTCGCCCAAGAGCACTCCGTCGTGATCGACCGCGTGGGCGACCTCGAGTCAGCGCGCAAGGTCGCTCGAGCCCTTTCTATCCCAGAGGACCGCGTCGAGCAAGACATCCGAACGGATTACTACCTCGACGCCTCGGTTATTCTCGGGAAAGACTACCGCACGCTTCGCCCGTTTCAAGGGCAAGTAGACGTTCAACCGGCGCAATGATGGCGCCCGCCGGCTCATCCCGGCGCTTTTCGTTTCCTCCTCACGAGATCACGGACCAATGTCCTGACTGTATGGCTTCTCCCAACCAGATGACGTCTTCCTCTTCTGCCCCTTCTCCATCGCGCCGCCGAGTACCCGAGAATCCCGGGTACGTCCTCGCCGCTCACGCAGTCGATGCGATGGCCGATAAAAAGGCCGCCGACATCACGGTTCTTGACCTGCGTGGCGTCAGCGGAATGGCCGACTTCTTCGTTATCGGCACGGGCGGCTCCGACCTCCAAATTCGCGCCATCGCAAATGGCGTCATGGATCGGATCCGAGAGAAATGCGACGAACGCCCCTATAAGAAAGAAGGGCTGGAATCGCTGCAGTGGGTGCTGATCGACTACGTCGACGTTGTCGTTCACGTCTTCAGCAAAGAGAAACGCGAGCACTACAACATCGAACGCCTCTGGGGCGAAGCGGACGCCGAAACGGTGCCGCAGGACGGTGATGCAGGCGATATCAAGCTCCTGCAGTCGCTGCTCCACCAAGACGGGGACACGTGATCCGCGCGACTTCTCGTTTTCTTCCCAGACACCTCTTTCCGTTCGATGAGTCGACTGTTTCTCGTGATCGGAGCCCTGGCGGCCGGTATCGCCGTCGCCGCCGGGGCGTTCGGTGCTCACGGTCTCGAAAGCCGTGTGACACCGGATCGTCTTGAGACGTTCAAGACAGGCGTCGCGTACCAGATGTATCACGCCCTGGCCCTGCTCGCCGTCGCCTGGGCATCCGCGCAGTTTTCGGCCCCCGCCGTGTCGTACGCCGGCTACTGCTTCATCGCCGGAATGGTCATCTTCAGCGGAAGCCTCTACATCCTCGTCCTCACGGATACGTCCTGGCTCGGCGCCATCACGCCGATCGGTGGCGTGGCCTTTATCGCGGGATGGCTGCTTCTCGCCTGGGGCATCTGGTCGAGCCCTTGATCCAGACCCGGCTCAGAGCTCTTCGTCCTCGAACAGAACGGTGAAGCTGGGTAGCAGGTCGTGCTCTTTCGCCAGCGCGAGCATGGCACCAGACGCTACCTCCGGGATGTCGTAGGACCCGTATTCGGTGCTCTCCACGGCGAGACGGTACGCAACATCGGCATCATCTTCGATGTCTATTTCCGATTCCCATTCGGTCGCTTCTTCGATCAGAAGCGTGCCGTCATCCGGCATGAACGATGCGATGTACATCTCTTTGTTCGCCTCGACATCGATCAGGCTGAGGCTTCCGACCAACCCGTATTCGCCGTCGTAAAAGAGCGTTTCAGAAATCAGGCGGTGGGCAAAGTTTTCGAGATCGAACGCTGGCATAGAGTCACCCTTCGTGAAATGACAGTTCGCTCCAAGGGTATCGCTCCCACGCGTCGTTGTCAACCCGTAGCATGCCCACAACGCCTCTGACTCCGTCTTTTCCCGTATCCGAACCTGCCGATGGAAATCTACTGTCCCAAATGCGAATGGGAGCCGCCGGCGTCGGCACGCTGGTCGTGCTCATGCGGCCATTCGTGGAACACATTCGACACGCAGGGCCAGTGCCCCGAGTGCGGCAAAGTGTGGCGTGAGACGCAGTGCCTTCAGTGCAAGAAATGGTCGCCGCACCACGACTGGTACCATGACTATCCGCCGATCGACCTGGAGGAGATCACGGAAGAGACAGCCGTCGAAGAAGGCGCATAAAACCACACACGAGCCCCTGCCGCAACAATTGACTGTAGCAGGTGCTTTGCGGCCGATGGGAAGCGCTGGTAGCGTGCGCGGCCACCTGGACAGCAAATCTAGGCTGCGACGTGCGGGATGTCTGCGCTCGACCCCAGCACGTCATCAAGCGCACGGCGAGCGTCGTCGCCGTGAAGCAACTCGACCGTCGCGTCAAAGATGGTGGAGAAGTGGCCGACCACCTGCTTCAATACCTCACCGTCCGAAACCGATCGGTTCAGCTCGTGAGCCAGAGAGGTGACGCCTCGATCCCGAATACCGCACGGCACGATGTGGCCGAAGTAGTCAAGATCCACGTTGACGTTGAACGCAAAGCCGTGCATCGTCACCCAGCGGCTGCAATGTACGCCCATCGCGCAGATCTTTCGCTCGGGGCCGTGCTCGTCTGGGCCAATCCACGTACCCGTGCGCCCCTCCACGCGGCCGCCGTCGATGCCGTGATCCGCGCACGTTTGGATGATGACCTCCTCAAGTGAACGGAGATAGCGACCCAGATCGGTAAAGAAACGGTCGAGGTCGAGAATCGGATAGCCAACCAGCTGTCCCGGCCCGTGGTAGGTGACGTCGCCACCCCGCTCAATCTCGTGGAACGTCGCGCCGATCTCGTCGAGGCGCTCGTCGCTCAGCAGCATGTTCGCTGCGTCCCCGCTTTTCCCCAGCGTATAGACATGCGGGTGTTCGACCAGTAACCAGACGTGGGGCACGGTCTCCGGCGGGTCTGATCGCTTTGCCTCTACGAGACGCGTCTGCAGCGCTTTTTGTAGCGCGCGGGTCTCAGGATAGTCAACCCGCCCTAGATGACATGCCAGCACGTGCTGGCGCTCAGACGAGTCAGTCGAAGACAGCATGTCGATGGTCGAACAATCGGTACACGGGTGGATCGCAACGTATTTCCCGGACGCGACTTTGTTCTTGCGATTCGAAACGAGGCTGTATGCATCCGGACGGTATCACACCAAATCCGCTAATTCTCCGAGATGTTAATCCGGACGTTGAAGCTGCCGGCGATGTTGGTGTACGACGGGCGCCGGCTGTCACCATCGAGGCGTTCATACGTGAGCTGAAACTGTCCGTTGACGCGTTGGCTGAATTGATATTGCAGCTGGGGCTCGATCGTGAGCAGCGTAGTCTGTTCAGAAATCGATACGTTGTCCCCGGTGCGGGCATCGGCCGAGCCGTACGCGAATCCCTGTGCCGCCGCCTCCGACAGCGCGCGACGGAGCGAGAAGGTGCGCTGATCCGTAACGGCACGCTTGACGGTCAGACTAAACGTGATCTGGTTGTTCAACCGCCCAACCGGAAGCAACGGAAGTTTGAGCCCTCGCTTCCGCCACGTGGCCGTTAGCGACAGCTCACTGGCGGCGCTCTCTTCAACCGACAGGTTGGTCGTACTCAGCGACACACGATTCTGGCGATTCCAGTCGATCGTCGTCTGGAAGCCACCAAGCCACGTCACGTCGACGCCGAGTAGCGGTCGGTACGTTTCTTCGATTTCCACACGCGACGACTCGAAGTCCGGCTGCTGGAACGACAGCGTAGACCCCGCAATCCCAAAGTTGGTGGTGTCGCCGGCGGTCGATAACGCATTGTACGCCGTCGTGTACGTCCCGGAGTAGCCGTGGCGCAGCGTGGCACTCTGTGTAATGCTGCGGAGCAACGGCCAGTCAGCGATGCCCGTGTAGCGGACATTCCAGCCGGGAAGCGGGAATGGCACGAACCCGTTGCCTGCAGCTGTGCCGCCACCGACGAGGTACGCGTCACGGAAGCTGTTGGTCGCACTCGTGTTCGTGAGCGCCACGCCAGACGGATCCGCTCCACTGGTCGGGTTCGACACGTTCGCTTCCAGCAGCTCTTTCTGCGAGTCGAAGAAGCTATCGTAAGAGCCAAACGTCCAGACCGACGCGCTCCCACTCCCCGATTCGTTCCGGAAGAAGGTGTAGGAAACGCCGTCCTCCCGGGTCCGGAAGTTTTCCGGGCGTTGTGTACCCGGCACCGAGTCGGGATCGAATCGCGTGTAGGTCGTCTTCGGCGAGTTGCTCCACTTCAGCGACCAGTCGAGATCGACCTGCAGGGCCTGGCTGGGCGAAAGCGTTGTCGAGGCGCCCACATCGTTCTGGTTCGTCAGAGCGTCCACGACCTGCCGATCCGTACCGAGGACTCGCTGGCTGATACCAATGTCCCGACTGAAGCCAAACCGGTAGCCGAACGACGGTCCACGGCCCAGGAAGGCATCGTACAGGCTGTAATCGACCTGCGGAAGGGCTGGCTCGCGCGGAGAACCCGGTGGGAGGATTTCCTGCTCGTTCCCCACGCCCGTGGTCTGAACGGAGCGGGTATTCTGGTACGTAAACCGAACGTCGCGAATGTCCATGAACGTCAGCGCAACCCGGCGCAGCACACCGACAGGATCCGGCAGCGGGAGATCGCTCCACGACCGTTGCTCTGGCCTGTCCTCGCCGGAGTCCTCGCCGCTTTCATCGCCGCCTTCATCACCCTGCGGCTCCTGGCTTTCCTCACGCGCCTCCTCTTCCGGCGTCTCCTGAGCATCGGGCGCTGTCTCGGCCGTATCCTCCGCTCCGTCGTCGGTTTCTCCCTCACGACGCTCTTCCTTCTCGCGCTCGCGCTCTCGGCGCTCCGCTTCTTTCTCGCGTCGGGCTTTCTCCTGCGCCTCTTTCATCGACCGGAAGAACCCGAACCGCTCCCAGACTCGATTCGGCTGGAGGCTAATCCCGGTATTGAGGGTCGCGCTGTTGGAGGCCGTGGCACCGACCGGACTTCCCTCCGGCGCATTGCGCCAGTTGAACGTCGAGCTGTAAGTGATGTCGCGAAGGTCGATCCAGTTGAACGTCTCGCCTTCGAGAAGGCTCGGCCGCAGCGTCGCCGTAAAGTTCTGCGCGTACTGACCGGTGCGTCCACTCGACCGGCCCGACAGCAGGTCCGAAAGAATATCGCCCTCGGACTTCATGTCGAGTCGGTTTTCCACGAAGACGGAATCGCCAATGCTTCCCTGGTCGTACTGTGGGGATTCGGCAAGAAAGCGATCCAGATCATCGGTGGTTGCGATAAGCCGGCCATCCCGGTCATACAGGTTGATGCGCTCGGTGGCGCCGGCGCGGTTCAGCGTCTCCCGCGTATTCGTTCCAAACGTCAGGTTGAGGAACTGGAAGGGATTGTACTGCAGGTTGAACGTCCGCGAGTGATTGAACGTCTGGGTATCGCGGAAAGGATTCTGCGCTCGGCCCTTGACCGCGTCGTCGGGAATGTTCGTCCGCTGGTCGCGATTGCGGATCGATTGAAAGGTACGGCTCGCGCTGGCGGAGAATCGCGTGGACTGCGGAACGTAGTTGAACTGCAGATCGCCGAGCCGTCCCAGAACCGGTACGTCGTCGAGGAACCAGAAAGGCGATACCGTTCGGGGCTGCCCGAAGGTCAACTGGTACGTCGCATCGCTATTCCACGACCACTGATCGTTGACAAGCTGCTCAGGCGAGCGCGCCGTCTGCGTGCTGTACGAACCACTGAGGCTCAGCGCATCCATCGTGTTGCGCAGAAGCCACGACTCCGATCCCTGCTTCTGAACACTCGCCGTCATGGATCGGTCCTTCCGAAGCGTCTCCGCTCGATTTCGAACCTCTTCGATCTGTCGTTCTCGTTCATCAGCCGAAAGCGACGGATCGGACTCGATCTGGTCCACGATTTCCTCTACCCTCACATCATTCCGGATGGGGTCGAATCGCGGCGTCTGGCGTTCCTCTCCCGCCTCGACGGTCACCGGAATCTGCCAGCCCTGCCGCTCGGGCAGCAGCTTGTCGACGTTGAAGCTCGACCGAACATTCCAGATCTGCCGGTCGGACTGCTGCCGTTCGTTGAGCGTGCTCGACAGGCTGCCGAACCCATCGGTCCGGTTCTCAAAGCTACCGCTAACCTCCGCGACATCGGCGAGCTGCACCGTCGCATTTGACGTCACCGCCCAACCGGGTCGTTCGTCGTATCCCGTCACGCGAAGCTCGTTTGTCCAGAGCTCCACATTTTCGATCTCGTCGGTCGTGTTGCCCATGTGCCGAACGCCAATCACGATCGTCGTGATGCCGGACAGGGCGGGCGTGCCCCGAATCTTGAGTGTCGGAATCAGGTTCTCCGGACGGTCTCCGTATTCGTCGGACAGAGCGTCGGCACGGCGGGAAAAGACCTCCGTCGGGGGCGTAGCCGCCTGGTCCCGTGCCACCTTGAGCCGGTTCAGTGCGCTCAGCACCAGGTTGACGGAGTTCTCCTCGCGCCAGAGTTGCTGCGCTGACGTCTCCGGCCCCGGAATGTCGTCGGCGATGAGTTCCTGTTCGTACTCGTAATAGCTGTCGGACTGGTTTGTCCCGAAGCGCACGAACAGGCGAAGGTTTTCGTCGAGCACGTCATTGTCCGGCCCGTCCTCTGACTGCAGCGCCGGCGCCATGCTTGAGATCGTGCCGTGCAGGTGCGTGTACATCCGCACGCGCCGGTATTTCAGCAGGTTGAGTGCCTGCACCGACTTCACGACACCGCGTTGCTCCTGCTTGCCGAGCGTCTGCCCTCCCAGGTCGTCGACACTGAGCACCAGCGCCTGCTCCCGGCTTCGAGCCTGCGTTCCGCGTGCGGAGCGCGTCCGGCTAAGAATGGCGCCCAGCGGACTCTCGTAATTCGCATCCTCCTCGTCATTTACACTGGCCACGCGAACCTCCGCATTCCCCTCTTCTACCACCGGCGAGCCGTCATCCGGATCGGTCTGATCCTCGGTCGGGATCTCTTCGGCTTCCCGCCACTGGCTCCCGACCAGCTCGAGCGTGGCAAAGCGAATCGTGATCGGCTGCGAGTGGCCGCTCGTCCACATCCGGATCGACTCGATCAAGTTGAAGCCGTCGATGTCCCCCACCTCGCGAACGTCGTTCCGGTCAGCGGGTGGATCGTCGGCAAGGCGCACGGGGATGCGAACCTTGTACCAGCCCGTCCCCTGACCGGTCTCGTCATCCCGAATCTCACTCACGACAAAGTCGTTCGTCGCCGTTTCGTCGGCCTGCTGGTCCAGCACCTGTTCGGACAGCGGAATCTCGTACTCGTAGTACTCATTGACGACATCGATCGTCTGGTTAAAGTTCAGATCCTCATCCTCGGGCGTCTGCGACACACCACGGCGTACGGAGACGTTGCGTGCGAGTCGGTTCTGTGCTTCGAAGCCGTTGAGCTCCCCATTCGAGAAGTAGCGACTGAACCGCTGCTGCACGGTCGCCCCTTCGGGATAAAGAGAACGTGGATAGAGCTCTGGATCCTGGAAGAAAACATCGTTCTCGAAGTACTGGTAGTCGTCGCCCGACGGGTCAAGGCGCGCGCGGGCAATTTCTGCGTCAAGGTACGACTGCTGCTCGCTGGTCAGCCCCGTCCGGTCGACGTTATCTAAGGACTGATAGAAGTCGCTGAATTGATTCCGCTCGAGCAGCTCGTCGGCATACGCTGATTCGTCATACGAGGCCAGCCCATCGAGGCCAAGGTCTTCCGTTCGGTTGCCAGAGATGTCAATGGCTTCGTTCGTCTGCCCACTCGGCGTTCGCCCCCAATCATCCAGGTCTTCCTCATTGAAGGAGCTGGAGAGACCATCCTCACTGTTGAGGCGGTCATTCGGTATGACATCCTCCGATATGTTGCCGAGGTTCAGGTACAGCTTCGCGTTGGCGCCCGCATCACCGCCCTCCGGATAGGGCTTGAAAATGAACTCGATGAACTCGACGTTCTGCAAGCTGAAGTCGTTGTACCCCTCCGGCAGTCGTTGCGTGAAGCCCCCCCAGTTCTCCTCCGGCGTACCGACAAAACTGCCGAGTTCCGTCGTGTAGTTATACGGTCCACGCTCGAACGGATTAAAGTAGAGGTCGAGCGTCCGGAGCGTCGGATCGACATCGTTCGTCAGGTCGCGGTTGGGGAAGACATTCCGAACATCTACGAGACGGAATGCCGACTCTTCGCCGCGGACCGACGACTTGCCCGCCACATCCTCCAGGGTATTCTGATTCAGCTGGTACCAACCAAAGAGCGCGCGGCGGTTGGTAACGAGCGAATCTGTCTTCGACCCGGTGGCCGTGCCGAGCGGCGTCACCCCTTCCGCCGGCGGCGCACTCAGCGACCAGCCCTGTGGGTTCTGGGCGAGAGAAAAGGTGTTCTCGAATCCCTCAAAATCGTCGATGTACGAAATACCGTCCTGCTCATCCGGGCGAAAGCCGAGCCCGGCGCCCGACAGCCGGTCCTGTGTACGTCGATAAGCTTCCGTTTCGGTGTGACCCGGCCGCAACTGCGCGAACTCACCCGAAAGCTGGATGGAGCTTTCGCCCCGCGTCTGGATCAACGGCATCGCGTCCACGGCGCGCGTCAACCAGCCCGGCTCAAGATCGAGCGATCCATCCACGCCCCAGATCGTGTTCTGGATGGGCTCCTCGCCGATGCGGTACTTGTCTACGGGCGACTTCTCACTCAGGCGCATTAGCGTCGCTCCGATAGCGACCTGGTCCCGCAGTGCATAGTCGGCGCGCGCGCCTAACAGGGTCTTCTGCTGCAGGTTCGTAAAGGAGTTTTTCTCATACGAAATCTCGATGTCGCGTCCCTCCGCGAGATAACTCTGGTCGGTGATCGTCACCGTACCTCCCTGATAATCCACCACGTAGTCGACACCCTCCTGCAACTTCGTGCCGCCGGACGTCACCTCGACGGAGCCCTCAACGATGCCGGTGAACGCCTGCAAATCGAAGAATTCCTGAGACGACCCACGATATTCTCCCTCGATCGCGTAGGCATCCTTGTCGCTATTATTTCGCGCTGCGTTCTCCCGCTTGTTGTCGTACAGTTCGCTAAAGATAAACGGCTCTGCTTCACTCAACGAACCGTTTTCCTGCGCTACCTCCTCCAGGCGAGTACCAAAGGGTTCGATGTACGGGAAAAACAGGAGTCCTTCGCCCGGGTCGATCGTGATGCCCGGGATGAAGTCGAACTGGTTGTCGGGCGTCGATGCACCGTCCACGTTGATGCGGTCGAGTCCGAGAACCCGAAGCAGTGGAGAGTTGTCGATCTCTCGAAGCGTTGGCGTGCCGCTCTGTCCCGGCGGGCTGTAGGTGATGTCCAGATTGAAGTTGTCGGGCGTGAAACCGCGACCGCCGAGACGGTAAACGTTCCGCATCTGCAGATACCATGCGGGCACAAGCGCGGACGCCGTTGGCGCGGGCATGCTGGACGGGCGGAGCAGCTTAAGGACGAGCTGCCGATCGTTCTGACCACCCGCGGCGCCACCACCGTCAGAGGAAAAGTCTCCTACCTGTTGGACCTGCCCGTTCGACGCACGATACTTGAAGGCAATGGCCAGTGCTTCCTGCTCCTGAAGCCGCTGGTTGAGCGAGAGATAACCGAGGTTTGGATCGAACGTGTAGTCCCGGTTCTCCTCCAGTCGCACGAACGTACCCGTCTGAAAATCCTCATCGTTCAGAGGTTGCGACACCTGCGTTTTGAGGTAGTCGCTCACGGATGTCCCCGGTTCGTTGGCGCGGAGAATGTCCAATTCACTCTGCGGATACTGATCAACCGCACCGGAGGGAAGCACGAGGTCGTTGTAATCGTCGGTCTCCGTGATCAACCGCGGGCTTTCGCCCAGGTCGACGACGGCCACAGCTTTGCGCGTATCCGGCTCGTCGGTGCTAGGGTCGATATCGAGCCGCCAGACTTCGATTTCGGTAATCTCCTGAAAGCCATTCAACAACTGGATGTTGTTGGGACTGCTGAGCACCTCGTTCCAGCTGTTGCGGAAGAAGTAGCTGAGAAAGAAGTGGGTGTTGTCGTCGTACTCGGTGGGGCGAATAGCAAATTCGCTGGTCTCCGACCCGCCGGAAATCGTTTCTCGGCTGGACTGGCCTTCCTGCTGACTGGCAATTGTGGTGAGGCTGAAGTTACCGAGTTGGAAGCGGCTCTTGATCCCAAACTGGCTCGTTCCCCCTCGAATCAGGTTCGAAGGCGTTTCCAGAAATACGTTTCCGGCCTCTATGCTCTGGACGATCTCATCCTCGTAGCCGGTATATTTCAGCTTGACCTGGTTCTGGTAATCGAACTGGTTGTTCGTGTCCCAATCGATGTCGATCTGCATCTTGTCGCCGATCGTGCCCGTCACACCCAGACGCAGGTCCTGCTTGAAGCTGGGGTCGATCTGGCTGGCGTCGCCGGTGATCGAGACCTGGCGATCGCTCTTCCGGTAGTCGAAGCCGGCGTTGATGTCCGCCTGACCGTTCACGCGGAGGTCGACCTGCGGCTTGCCGAAGATGGTCGAAAATGGACTCTCACGCCCACCCGGCACGACGATGTTTACGCCCAACCCGCCGCGCTGCCGGCGCTGTCCCTGGCGCTGCTTCGCGATCTGACGCCACGATTCCGTCGCGTTACTGGCGAACCGTTGCTGCCGGTACGTCTCCGAGTCCACCCGCAATATAGCGGACGTGTCCGTTGTGGGGCGAACGATGTATTCGTTGCGCATCGAGTCAAGCTCGGTTTCCCCCGCACGGTACGTCTTGGGTCCCAGCAGCGGGCTCGACTCACCGAATCGGATGCCGCGGCGATCGCGACGCGGGCGGAGGTACTTGTCGACGAGCCCCGTGTCCGCATGGGCGACGGTGGCAGAGTCAAGCGTTCGAGCCGTATCGGCCAGCTCCACGGATAGATCCTGCACCGATTGATCGGGCGTCAACAGGTCCGGGCGCCGCGTGGTGCGTGTGCGTGCTGTGTCTGGCCTCTGTGGTGGAACGGCCGTCGTGTCGATGTCGACGGTGTCCGCCGGGACGGCGACGCTATCCGTGTCGGACACGGCCGGCCGGATGTACGGCGCCGGACGGGACGTTAGCGCCTCGCTGATCCCGCCGAACCATGCAGGGGCGGGCGATCCTTCGGCCTCCGGGGCCTCCGGCCACAACATTGACGCCAGCGTAAAGAGAACGGCAACCGTGATCCACCCGGATATGCGCCACGACGGAAACGACCCGGCGGAGGTGGAAGCGACAGATGAAAAGTGGGGGGAAGAAAACAACGACACGTAGTGTGCTACCTCTTAGAGATGACGCCCAAATCACCGGTGGAAACCGGTCGAAGCGTGATCCGCGGATGGAAAAGTGTAAAACTTAAAAGCGGTAGCAACTTCGCCGATACGCTGAGGGAGATAAGCTAGAGACAGTGGGAAATGCAACGAGACGGGGCCTGGCTCCGCCTTGCAATACGATGGAAAGGTAATGCGCAATAGGTACGGCTTCAAGCAACATGCCGAACCCGTACCGCCGTGGATCCAACTTCGCCGTAAGTTCGATCTAAGGTGCGACAATGCCCCAAGGTGGCGATATCGCGATTGCTTCAAGAGGAGTTGCTCCTGAGAGGCGTTCCCGATAGGTTACATCTATGGACGCTCGCTTGTGAACGACTCTCCTCCATCGATTATTGCCTAGAATGAAACGCACCTTTTCGCTACCTCGGCTCCCGCACCGCCGTTCCCGAGGCGTACCGATCCTTCTTCTGCTGCTGTCGGTCGTGGTGCTGGCCGGGTGTTCGTCACCGTCGGGCGATACCGTCGACACCGATGCCGAAGTCGACGCGCTCCGCTCGATTCTCAAAGAGCAACAGGCCGCATGGAATCGCGGCGACCTGGAGTCATTCATGCAGGGGTACGCACAGACCGACACGCTGCGGTTCGCCTCCGGCGGCTCCGTACGAAACGGCTGGCAAACGACGCTGGAGAATTACCAGCAGGGCTATCCGGATCGAGCGGCAATGGGAAAGCTTACGTTTTCGGATCTGGACGTTGACGTCATGAGTCCGACGTGGGCGATGATATTTGGGCGCTGGGAACTGGAGCGTGAGCAGGACATGCCGGGCGGTCTCTTTACGCTCATCTTCCACCGCACGGATCCGTCCGGTCCCTGGCGGATCGTCCACGACCACACGTCGTCGGGGTCGTAAATCCAGCGGTTTCGTCTATGCTTTCTGAAGCGATGGCTGTCCCGCGACATCGACATGACCCTCATGCCACTCCTCTCGAATATCGAGGCCACGCTCGGACACTTTCTCCATATACACGTCGTGAGGGACAACATTTTCGGGGACATCGGCTCCGCCACCGGAAACATACCCACGTTCAGAAACAAGGCGTGCGACGACCACCGTCGGAATAGCGGTCGCGCGCATCATCGCTGTCTGACTCGTCTCCTCGTCGTATCGCTCAATCATTTCATACACCAGAGACTGTTCGCGCCCGTCTTTCATCCCGTGAATGACGACGCGCATGAGCACGGCGTCCGCGTAATCCCCTCCGAGCCGATCTCGCATCCGGCGGACGAGGACATCCCGGTAGGTTAGGTGCGTCCGGACCCCGATCTTTCTATCTTCGCCGAGCCCGAGTCCGATCACGAAGCGCATTTGGTGCGCATGACCAGGCCAGCGAATCGTCTTGTGATCAAGCGTTTCGACTTTCCCTTCCAGCGACTCCGTAAGCGTCGACAGGCCTCCCTGCGTGCAGAACGCTTCCATGTCTCGGAACGGCTCTTCGCCGAACCCAATGGTCTCTGTCCCGGTCAGGGCGTCGACCTTCACCACGCGTCCGTCTCGGATGTGCTGGGCGGGATTGGTGTAATCATCGAGGATGCGCTCCGCCGACCAGGAGATACGGAAGTTGAACGGTTCCTGCGGCTCAAGGGGTACGTCGCCGACGCGCAGGTACGCTGCCTTGGGCTTGTCGAACTGCTCGATGCCATGCATACAGAGGACGTTGAGAAGACCAGGGGCCAGACCGCAATTCGGCACGATCCAGACCGACTTTTCGCGGGCCTCATCACTGAGTGCCAGTTCCTTCTGCACGATGGAGTCATTACCACCGAGATCACAAAAATTCACGCCGGCATTCAGGCATAGGCGGGCGAGGCCCGGGTTTAATTCCGGCGGGACACAGCTGATCACGCAGTCGCTACCCCGCAGGATCTGCGAGAGCACGTTGGTATCGCGGGCATCCACCTGAAATGACCGGAGGGTCCGACTGCTTACGGTGTCATGGAGAGCCTGCAGTGCACGCGAGCGCGTGTCGCATACCTGCACCTGGTCGACCTCGTCGGCGCGGGCGCACAGTTCGCGGGCAATCGCTGCCCCAATCGTACCTGCGCCGATGACGGAAATTTTCATAGGTGTATGCGACTTGGAATCATTCGTCGATCAACAAATTGCGCGGGCGATCCGCCGCCCGGCTGTGGGTGATGCCGTGCCAACGACATGCCGCGTTTCAGAGCTGGACATTATCTCTGTGTGTCGGCGGCCCGTGACATCAGACGGATCCACGCCCTTCGAGAGCACGTGAGAGCGTTGCCTCGTCAGCATATTCGAGGTCGCCTCCAATGGGAAGGCCCCGGGCAATCCGCGTCACCGGAACGCCCATCGGCTCGAGAAGCTGCGAGATGTA
Source organism: Longibacter salinarum (assembly GCF_002554795.1). NCBI lineage: Bacteria > Pseudomonadati > Rhodothermota > Rhodothermia > Rhodothermales > Salisaetaceae > Longibacter > Longibacter salinarum. Next base: position 321,865 of record NZ_PDEQ01000005.1, read on the forward strand.
GTAGGCCGTCGTGTCGCCCTCCACATTCGGATTCACGGCGAGAATCACCTCGCGCACCTCTTCGTCGTCCTCGTCCGTCGTGTCGGAGGCGCCATTCGTGGACGGCTCGTCCGAAGCTCCGGCGGGGGCTCCATCTCCAGCGTGCTCCTCGCCGGTCGGGGCCGAGGCGCCCGATTCGTCGGTGGATGCGTTCGCTGCTTCCGTGCTGGCGAAACTCGGGTCGACGCGCCGGGCCAGCTCGCGGATGCGAAGATCGTCCGGGCCGACTCCGTCGAGCGGAGAAATGACACCGCCGAGCACGTGGTACAGCCCGCGGTACTCGCCCGTTCGTTCGATAGCAAGCAGATCGCTGGACTCCTCGACCACACAGATCGTCGATCGGTCGCGCTTCTCAGACGCACAGATCGGGCACGGGTCCCGATCCGCGACGACGTAGCAGATGGAGCAGCGCTGCACCTGATCCTTGACGGCGATCAGCGCGCTGGCAATCTCCTCGACCTCCTCCCGTGGCATCTTGAGGACGAAGTTAACCAACCGCTGGGCCGTTTTTCGGCCAATCGTCGGTAGCTTGGTGAACTGCTCCACCAGCGCCTCGACCGACTCTGAGGTAAACTGCATATTCGCAGTGCGTAGTTTGAGATTCGATATGCGAAAGGCCGCGTAGCTATGCTATTTTCGCACGTGCCACTACGCATTCCGCGAGGAATTTAGAGTCCGAGCTGGCTCAGATCCATACCCGGCGGAAGCATGCCACCCATCGACTTCTGCATTTCCTTCTGCTTCATCTCGTCCGCTTCGTCTAGCGCCTTGTTCACGCCCGCGATCACGAGGTCTTCGAGCAGCTCGATGTCGTCCGGATCGACAGCTTCCGGATCAATCTCGATCGCCGTAATTTTCTGCGCGCCGTTGGCGGTCACCTTCACCATTCCACCGCCCGCTTCGGCCGTCACTTCCTTGCCGGCAAGCTCTTCCTGAGCAGCGTTCATCTTCTGCTGCATCTCCATGATCTTGCCCATCATGTTCTGCATGTTCATGCCTCCGTTAGCCATATCTAAAGCACTGTCTTCGTGAAAAAGCGTGGCGCGTGCGGACCGGACAGCCGCCCGGATGCGCGCGCCGATTTAATTCAGTGAGATTGGTAAAGCACCCATACAACGAACCAGTCTCGCGACCGATCCGTCATCTTCGGGAGAATGCTGTGTTTAGAGACGGGTCAGAGAAGCCGATTGACCGTCGTCTCGATCCGTCCAGAACGGCCAGAGCCAACGGCGTTCAAAAACGCTCCATTCGCTCAGACATACGGCACGGACGTGGCATTCTGGGGCGAAACGGTCTAGTACGCCGGCTCGGCACCGAACTCGTTAACCAACGTGTCGACGCTCGGATACCGCTCGCGAAGCTGCGTCAGCATCTCGTGTGGATCGAGCGGCATACTTTTGTCGGCCGTATCGGTCGTCTCGTCGCCTTCTTCCGGCTCCTGCACGACAAATCGAAGGGACTCGATGTCCACGTCCCACGACTCCAGCAGCGTATCGAGAAGGTAGCGGTGCTTATCTCGCAGCCGTTCGCGGGTCAGGTTGTCGGGGACGCCAATCTCTGCCACGCCGTTGTCGAACCCGACCGGTTGCGTGGGGCCGAGCTGCGTGCCGACACCGATGCGGTCCGCTTTCACCTTTTTGATAAAGGCGGGCCAGAGGTCACTCAATTCTTCCGTAACGCCGACTTCTTCAGCCGTCGGTTCGCTCGGACGCGCCTCGGGAAGCGTTGTATCATCGGTCGGAGCTGCGTCGCCGGACGTCGCCTGGGCCCGATTCTCTGATTCGCCCGAGGCGTCCCCGGACGACTGTTTCTTCTTCAGTGCAGGCGTACCGAAGAGATCCTGCGGATGAATTCCCGCCCCCCCGTCGCCATCGCTGGACCCGTCGCCCGAGTCTCCCGACGAAGGCATCCCGCCCGTCTGATCATCTTGATCGCTGTCGTCTTCCGTGCCGGACTCGTCGCTCTCGTCCTCGACCGGTGACGCGGCGGTCGCTTCGTCCGACTCCGTCTCGGCTTCCTCCTCCACTTCCGTCTCGGCCTCCGTGACGGGTGCGGCGACGGTCTGTGTTGCAGCGTCGTTTGAGGTCGAGGCTCCGGATGCGGGCGATTTTGTCGCGGATGTATCCGTCGGCGACGCCTCATCTTCAGCCTGCACAGGGTCCGCCTCCTCGTCGGCAGTTGACTCCGAGGCATCGGGCTCTGAGCCGTCGGAATCGGAACGGGACGCCGCCGACGCGGGACTCCCATTTCCGAGAGGCAAGTCATCCGGAATCTCACCTTCGTCCACCATGCGCTCCAGGCGGTCGATCTTGTTGAGCACCGCGTGTAGGTCGGTTGAGCGCGTGATCGACGCCATTTTGAGCAGCGCCATCTCCAGCCTCAGCCGCGGCTGCGACGTGTTCTTGACGTCCTCCTCGGCTTCGCCCGTGATCATGAGCAACCGAAGAAGATCGGACTCGGCAAACGCGTTGCTGTCTTTGACGTAGCGGCTTCGCGTCGACTCGGCGACGTCCTCCAGCGCATCGGCGCCCAGCGAATGAGCGACGAGCAGGTTGCGGACGTGCTCGGCGACCCCCGACAGAAATTCGTTCAGGTCGTAGCCGTTGCGCACCACGTGGTGCACGAGCTTTAGCACGCCGGCGGTCGACCGATCGGCAACATGGTCGGTAAGCTGGAAGAAGAGGTCCTGGTCGACGACGCCGAGAGCCTGCGTGAGCTCGCCGTACTCGATCGTCGTACCGCACAGTGAAATCGCCTGGTCGAAGGCCGACAGTGCGTCGCGAAGGGCTCCGTCTCCCTTTCGAGCCAGAAGCATCAGCGACTCCTCGTCTGCCTGGATGTCCTCCTCCTCGCAGATCGTTCGTAGGTGCTCCACCATGTTCGGCACCGGGATCCGGCGAAAGTCGAACCGCTGGCAGCGCGAGAGAATAGTCGGAAGAACCTTGTGAGGCTCCGTCGTCGCGAAAATGAACAGCGCGTGCGGCGGGGGCTCCTCGAGCGTCTTCAGCAGCGCGTTAAACGCCGCCGTCGAGAGCATGTGGACCTCGTCGAGGATGTAAACCTTCTTCGTCGAACCCTGCGGGGGAATCCGGACCGTCTCCCGGAGTTCACGGATGTCATCGACCTTGTTGTTGGAGGCCGCATCCATCTCAAAGACGTTCATGCTGCGCCCGTCCTCGAAGGACAGGCACGAATCGCATTCGCAGCACGGCTCCGAACCGTCCTCCCGCTCCTCCCGCGGCGTTTCGCAATTGATGGCCTTCGCTAGAATACGAGCCGACGTCGTCTTTCCCACACCCCGCGGCCCACTGAAAAGATAGGCGTGCGCCAGACGATCAAGGCGGAGCGCGTTCTTGAGAGTGTCGGTCACGTGTTCCTGCGCAACGACCTCCTTGAACAGCTTGGGTCGGTACTTACGGGCAGTGACGAGGTATCGCTGCGAGTCGGCCATGAACGACGGGGCTGCCGGATGAAGAACGGAACGTCGGCGGATACGAAACGCCGCCGACGAGGGGCGACGCTAAAGGGCATGTACAATCATATATAATATACCGGATGCCCCCTCGGGGATTCAACAGAAAAGCGTCTTCGCGTCTAGAAATTCGATGGATCCTGCGTCCCGCTAGCTACGCGCCACCGTCCTTCGGCTTTTCGGGCGATCGCTCCGGGTTGGGTGTCGGATTCGGCGTGGCCGGCTCTCTCCGCTTCGGATCGGGCGTTGCGGGTTCACGCCGCTTCGGACCCGGCGTGGACGGTTCACGGCTCGGCTCCGTGTTGGGTTCGCGGCTCGGATTCGGTACTTTCGGGGGCTGCTTCGGGCGCGTGGGCTCGCGTTTCGGCTTGCGCTTGGGCTTACGACGGCGCCCGGGACCAGGCGTTCGCTTCGGCCCCGGTGTGCGCGTTGGGGCCGGATTCTTCGGCAGATTTGTCATATCGATGCATTCCTTCTCCCGAGTCAGAGAATAGTGGACTCACCCGTACCGCCTCAATCGGTACGTGTTGAGGGTGGATTACATCTCCATCACATTTATTGCGACCCGATGGGTGACTCGCCCTCCTCCCAGATCGGAATGTCCACGGCGCCTCCCGACGCTACTCGTTCGAGGGCGATGAAGCGGGTTCTTCCATCGTTTCCTTCGCTTGGTTCGGATCGTCAGATGACGATGCAGCGGTCGAATCCCTCTTCACCACGTCCAGTGCATCGAGATTGAGCGCCTCGAGATGATCGCGATCAACCTCGACCGGATGAGGCTTGAAGCAGTTGCGACAGCGCGGCTCATAGGCGTCGGTCGCTCCGAGCAACACGCGGTCATCCCCGGCCACGATCCGCTGCGAATGGTTTGCCGGTCCGCCACACACGACGCAGATCGCGTGCAACTTGGTCACGTGCTCCGCTACGGCCATGAGCTGCGGGATCGGCTCAAAGGGTTGGCCCTTGTAATCCTGATCGAGGCCCGTCACGATTACGCGCCGTCCATCGGCCGCCAGCTGCTGGCAGACCTCGACCAGTTCTGGATCGAAAAACTGCGCCTCATCGATCCCGACGACGTCGACATCCTCGGCCAGCAGCAGGATCTGGGACGCAGTGTGCACGGGCGTCGTTGAGATGGCCGTTGCGTCGTGAGAAACGACCTCGTCCTCGGCGTAGCGGTTGTCGATGGCGGGCTTGAACGCCTCGGTGCTCTGCCGAGCGATGCGAGCGCGACGGAGCCGACGAATTAGCTCCTCGGTTTTTCCACTGAACATGGACCCGCAGATGACTTCGATCCAACCGGCGGCACGCGCGCGATCGACAATATGAGGCTCCGTGACGGACATAGGGGACGGCAGGGGGGAAGGCGGTACGACAAACTGGATTGGTAATCTAACGGTCACCCCGGGCAGTGTCGAGGCACCCACAGGAATTTTGCGTGCGGGAGACGACCAAAGGTTCAGGGTTCAGAGTTCAGGGTTCAGGGTTCAGAGTTCAGGGTTCAGAGTGCAAGGTTCAGGGTTTGGAAGGTGGTGCTGAAATGTATGGATGAGTGATGAGTCCGCCACGTTGGCTCGCAATCGCGGTGTTGCACGGAGGAGAGCTGCCGTGACCGACATTACCCGTATTCGGCCACCGGGAATGCTGACGAATCGACGAGCTAAAAAGCCTTCCGTCTCCTGGAGCCGTTATCAACTTGCACGACGTCGCTGCACTCGGCCCGCATTTTTGATTCTCGTAACACACCGTCGCACGGCCGTGCGACGGTGTTCGACGATTCTCCCGTCCTATTTCGCAGATCCGTGATCCTGAGGCACACCGGAAGGATTCTACTCTGAACCCTGAACGTTGAACCCTGAACTTTTCCGCTTCATATTTCCCCCAGAGCGGGCGACGGGATCCACCCGGTGCGACCGGTCGGATCCTCGACGCGGGTCCATCCTTCGCGCTCGGATCGGAGGAGCACGACCGTGCCTTCCACCAGAACCGTGTCCGGCTCCACTCCTTCAGCGACGGCGGTGCTGTCGGACTTCGCTCCTTTCGCCTCGGCGGCCGTCGGTGTGGCATGCATCGGCACCCGGTCCACCAGAACGACCGCCCGCTGGTCGAGCGACTGCAGATAGTCGGCACCGATGGCAAGACCTGCGGTCACGAGGCCGATCCCGGCGACGGCCGCAGCGCTTCGACGGTACCAGCGCCTCTGCAGTACGTCGTCTGTCTCCTCCTTTCGCCACAGCCATGCCACGGCGACCAACCCAAGCGCCCATAGTGCGAGACCGATCACCAGCATCAGCGGCGCCGGCCACCCGCGGACGACGCGCGAGATACCGCCACGGGCAATGTCCTGAGCCGATGCCTCCGACCGACTCCGTGCCATGTCCAGGTTGTGCGCGATCCGCGAATCCGCCGGACGCAGGCGACGCGCTTTTTCGTAGAATCGAATGGCTTTGCCGACGTCGCCGAGTCGAAAGTAGGCGTTGCCGAGGTTGTAAAAGAGGGACGCGCTCTCGTACCCAGCATTTGCGATCGTCTCATAGGACGATGCAGCCTGCGCATATCGCCCCTGTCGATACGCTTCCGTACCGTCGTGCCAGATCTCGTGGAGCGAATCCGGTACGGACACGGCATGCGCTCCCATCGGGAACGCTGTGAGCGCAGCAAGAAGCAGGAGAAGCAGACGAGCCATAAAAAGAGGGCAAGGGCCGAAGCAACCGATCACTACGGCGTTGTATCAGAAAGTCGTTCGTCGAAATGTCGAATGAGCGTGCGTGCCCGTCGGTGGGCGATCTGCATCGCATCGTGCTGCGGTCCCGATGGCGCGAAACGAGCCTGGTCGCATGCGTCAAGCAGCTCACGCAGCCCGTTGCGATGCTCCCGATCGGCTCCCGCGCGTTCGAGAAATCGGTCGAGCCGATCGCGCGAAAAACCCGCAACCGATACTCCGGTGCGATCACTGACGAAACCGAGGACGGCGCGCTCCAGAAGAGCATAAATATCGGCATCCTCGTCCTGGCGCATCCGTTTCCTGGCTTCTTCGAGCCGGGCATTGGCGGTCTCCAGAGCCGGTGGTGCGGATGGCGCCGTGGGACGTCGCACGACGATCAGGCCGGCTGCGATGAGCAGTGGAATCACGATTGCGGCATATGGCCACGCCCGTCGATGTAACGGCAGAGGGGCTTTTTCCTCAAGTTTGGGCGATGCCATCAGGCCTGCAATATCGCCGACGGGAAGACCAGCTCCGGTCGTGCCGAGTGCCGCAGGCGCAGCATCTCCGGTGACATCAAGGCGAATCGGATCCGTCTTCAGCACCTCGAATTGCTCCGCCTCCGGGTCGAAGTACGCAAACGACACCGGCGGCAGCGTGTAGCGTCCGTTTTCGCCCGGCACGAGAATGTACGTGAAGGTCTTTTTGCCGCGAATGCGCGTGCCGCCACGGTCTAGCCGAGTGTTGACCTTGGGGTCGTACATCTCGAACGCGGCCGGCACCTCCACCTCAGGCGGCTGGAGCGTTGCGATATTTCCACTCCCACGCACGGTCACATCAAGCCGGACGGATCCCCCGACGTGGGCCGAGTCCGAACGCACGTTTGCATCGAGGGAAAACTGTCCGACCGCTCCACTGAAAGCGGGCGGCGCTCCTGCCGGCAACGCGTTTACGTTCAACGAAATGGATGACGACGAGAGCTTGATCGGCTCGTACTGGCTTTGCGACCGGAACCGCGTTCGCGCATTCACGCGGTCGGCGGAGTATGCTTCCGTTTCGATCTGCAGGGGATCCACCTGAAGGGTGCCCGTTCGCGTGGGGAAGACCGCCACGCGTTTCAGCATGATCGTGCGATAGGTTTCGCCATTCACACGGTCGTTGTTCGGAATCGGGCGCGATGCCACGTCGAGCTCCTCGCGCCAGAAGCCGTTTGCGTCCCACGCGCTGGCCAGCCGGCTGTGCCGCAGCTGGACTCCCGGACGAAAGAAGAGGCGATATTCGACCGTGGCTTGCTCGTTCTGGTACACGCGGTCGGTGCTCGATGTCACGCGAATAAAAAGGTCATCCGGCTTCAGGGACGAAATCGCTGAGGGATCCACACTCGGGTCGGATCGTGAGGGGCGCTGGGCCCCCATCGAGGCGGCAGGAGCCTGGCTCTGGGGTACGATGCGGACGCGAATCTCACTCGTGGTGAATGCCTCCCCGTTGATCACGACATCGGTTTCTCGAAGCCGCGCAATCCCAACACGCATGGGCTGGTATCGCCACTCGAAGCTAATCGACCGCCCCATTTTGCCGCTCTTGAACGACAAATCTCGCGTCGCGACGGGCGTGGGATCTTTGAGCACCAGGTTCGTCGTCGGGGGCGGCTCCGGCGTCTCAACGGCCGAGGGAGAGACCCCACTCACCGTAATTTTGTAGGTGATGACGTCCTCAGCGCCGACCTCCGTTCGATCCGTGGATGCCTGGACTTGCACGTCGGACTGCGCCGTCGCGGTGCCGATCGAAGCCACGGCAAACACCATGACCCACACCAACGCCACCGCGTGCCCGGAGACGACGGGACGGCGGCGGTGCGTCTGGTTACGTGCGTTGACAATCGGTGCGACCATGCTATGTGGTGCTTCGCGATACGGTTATTCTGGAGGCTACCAATCCTTTTCTACCCGACGAGGGCGCGCCTCCCGTTTCTGGACTTCGCGTAGAAGCTGTTTCTCCTGTCCTTCCAACGCCTGCAAGATACGCTCCGCCTGCGCGCGGCTCAAGCGACCAGCCTGATCACCGTCGACATCTCCCCCGTTACCATCGCGGTTAGCCGCTGCGTCCTGATTCTCCGATCCGCCTTCACCTCGCTGGCGGGCCTGCTCGTTCTCCGAGGACGATTCACCCTCCGACTCGTTTTGTCCCTGAGGCCCATTCTGACCGTCGGGCGGAGCTCCAGAACGATCGCCAGACGATTCGGACGGAGCGTCGGATCTCCCACCCTCCGACTGCCCCTGGCTGGACCCCTCCTGCTCGTTCTCGCCCGATTGCGACGATTCTTCGTCCTTTGGGCCCTTGTTGTTCGGCCGGGGTTGCGCACCCATTTGCTCCCGAATTTTGTTGCGGAGAGCACGAAGCTTGGGGTGATTCGGCGCCACGCTCAATCCCTCCTCGATCGCCTGCAGGGCCGGTTGCTTCTGCTCCGCTACGTAGTACTGCGCCGCCTCATGAAAATATGGGTCCCCCGCCCTGCGTTCGGCCTCGGTCTGCGCACCGACACGTTGTGCATCCGCCGAACTTACGACAAGCATCGCGCTCATGACCAGCAGGACAGCGATCGCGACGAAACAGTATCCCAATGTGTGAGAGAAACGGATCATCAATCAGCTAGGGCATCTCGTCAATGGTTGACACGTCGCGGAGGCGCTGAATGAAGTCTCTATAAGCGCGGACGGTCGAGTCACGCTGCAAGCCGTTCTCCATCACCATAATCGCTCGCTGGTACTTCTGCTCGGCCACCAGTGCTTCGGCCTGTCGCTTGATACGCTGGGCGAATGACGACGGGTCAACGTCCGGCGGCGGTGCCCCTCCCTGCGGACGGCGCTCCTGAAGTCTGCGTTGAATGATCTCGTAGTTGTGCCGAGCCTCTTCAAAGGACGGATCGACAAGAAGCGTCCGGCGGAAAAAGTCCATCGCCGTTTCCAGTGAACCGTTCCGTGCTGCGGCGTTCCCGGCATTGTACAGCGACCGTGCCCGTTCCGCGTCCGTTTCCGCTGCCTCGTACGATCGCGTAAAGGCGGTCTGTGCATCGGCAAACTCCTTCTGCTGGTACAGCGTCGCGCCCAGATTGTGCTGCAGGGCCGCGTATACTGCACCGCTCGAGTCGGCAAGCGATGTTAGCGCCGACCGATACGCCGATTCTGCGGCCTCGTAGTTTCCCTGTTCATACAGGAGATTCCCACGTCGGCCGTCCTCCTCCGCATCCGCGCCGAGGACGCCAATCAGCAAAATGATCCAGAGAGCGCGCATGATGGAGAGGCTCCGTGCTCGAGACGGATGCTATGGTCGAAAATGTGGTTTACGTCACCGTGCGGCGACGTTCCACCACGGCGAGCTCGGCGATCAAAAGAATCAACGCCAGCCCGAGAGGCCATTGAAAGTACTCTTCGTGCTCCTCAAACTGCTCGACACCGAACGAGGACTTTTCCAAACGATTAAGAGCGCTCGTCAGATCCGCCAATGCACTCGATGTTCGAGCGATACGAAAATACGCTCCAGTTTCCGCAAGGGCCGTCAGTGCCGACTCGTCGAGGCGCGACCGCACGATCTCGCCATCGGGTCCGCGCTTGACACCCATCCGCTGGCCGTTCTGTATCTCGGGCACCGGCGCACCGTCACGTTCTCCGACGCCGGCCGTGAAGACCGTCCACCCGTTGTCCTCGGCCATCGCTTGTAGATCGTCCACGTCGCCCTCATGGTTCTCCCCGTCCGACACGACGAGAAGAGCCCGGGAGCGCGGCGCCTGCCCCGTCGTATCGGTTCGTGTACGAGCGAACGCCTGCTGAGCGGAATAGAAGGCAGCCCGGAAGTTGGTACCGGGCGTCGGGATCAGCGGCGGCTCCGCGACGTCAAGAAATAGGCGAACGGCGTCGTAGTCGGTCGTCAATGGGCACTGCACGAAGCCGTCTCCGGCGAAGAGAACGAGCCCGACGCGGTCGCCGCTCAGTTCGTCAACGAGCGACTTGATTTCGTTCTTCGCCCGCTCCAACCGATTCGGAGCCACGTCCTCTGCCAGCATCGACTGTGACACGTCGAGCGCCACGACGAGATCGACGCCTTTCCGCTCGACCTCCTGTACACGCGTCCCCATCCTCGGCCCGGCCAGCGAAAATCCGAGAAGCGTCACGACCACAACCAGGAGGACCGCACGCACGAACCGACGGCCGGACATTACGGATTCTGCGAGTCGCTGCACCATGGCGATCGACCCGAACCGCTTTGCCGTCTTCTGACGACGCCACGCAGCCCACCCGATCAGAGCCGCCACGACGAGGCCACCCGTCAGGAACCACAAATATGTCGGATGAAGCCAGAGCATCGGCGTTCAGGGTTCAGAGTTCAGGGTTCAGAGTTCAGGGTTCAGAGTTCAGAGTTCAAGGTTCAGAGTTCAGGGTTCAGAGTTCAGGGTTCAGGGCTGGCTACCGGACCGTTTGATGTCGATACGGAATGTCTCTGTGCAACATCGATAAACGACCTCATCGGTCTCATGCGTCTCAACAATGAGGCATTATCGTCGAAAAAATGACGGACTCTTATACTCTCATACTCCCATACCCACACACTCTCATACCCACACACTCCCACGCATTTTGGAGTAGCCGCGCCGGGGAATGCTGAAACGACACACGCTCTAATGAACGTGTCTGGGAGGTAAGGTTCAGGGGAAGCGGCGGAGGGCGGTGGACTGGAGGAGCGTGCCAAGGAGAAGTAGACCGAATGCAGGAATCAGGAACGTTGGATATCGCTCCTCGACGTCGGTGTAGATGCGTTCGTCGATCTCGCTTTTCTCCAGCTCGCCAATCTCGTCGTAAATATCGCGAAGCGCTCGCTTGCTCGTGGCCCGGAAGTAGCGTCCACCGGTATTCTGCGCGACAGTGCGTAGCATGTCTTCGTCGATCTCCACGGGCAGCATCTGACGTTGCTGTCCCACAAACGGCTGGTCGATGATGAAGGGCGCCGTTCCCTTCGACCCCACTCCAATCGCATAGACACGTACGTCCATCGCCTGCGCAACTTCAGACGCCGTAATCGGGTCGATTTCGCCGCGATTGTTCTGTCCGTCGGTCAGGAGGATGACGACCTTGCTCTCCGCCTCCGTCCTTTTCAGTCGATTAACGGCCATCGCGAGGGCGGTACCGATCGCCGTACCATCCTGAATCACCCCGACGCGCACCTCGTCCAGCATTTCCTGCAGAAAATCGTAATCGAGTGTCAGGGGCGCCTGCGTGTACGCTTTAGCAGCGAACACGACCAGACCGACACGATCCGAAACGCGGCCGTCGATGAACTCGCTGGCGACGTCACGGGCCGCTTCGAAGCGGTTCGGGCGAAAGTCCTCCGCTCGCATTGACGTCGAGGTGTCCAGCACGAGCATGATGTCGATGCCCTCAGCGTTGCGCGTGCGAACGACGTCCCGCTCTTGTGGCCGGGCCAGCGCCACAATCCCGATGGCCAGCGCCGCCAGCTTGAGAAGATCGGGCACTACACGCAACCGAACCCGCCAGGACGGCGAAGCCGTGCGGGCCGGACCGACGTCACTAAACCGGAGGCCCGCCTCGTTCCGCGACCGCCACCACCGCCACGCGCCAAGGAGCGGCACGAGCAGAAGAAACCACAATATGTCGGGATGCGCGAAGATCATCGATTGCGACGGTCAGTCACTCGAAACGTCTGTTTTTCATTTCTAAGATACAACGGCGATCTCCGATCTATTCGTCTTCAGCAAATCATCCGCCTCAAACTGGGTGCACGAAAACGGCAAGATTCTCAGCCTTCTGCAAGAGCTGAAAGAAGGGCCGGTAGCACCTCCCCGGCCGGCCCCGCGAGATACTCATCCACGTCACCGGAAATCGGCGTCCGATCCGGATTGACTTCCACAACGTACGCGCCGGACTCCTTCGCGAGCATCGGTAGCCGTGCGGCGGGATACACAACGGTGCTCGTACCCACACTCAGAAAGACATCGCAGTCTGTCGTCGCCTGACTGGCCCGGTCCATCGCGTCGGGCGGCAGCATTTCGCCAAACCAGACCACATCCGGGCGAACGAGCCCACCGCACTCAGGGCACGTAGCTGGTTCTCCCTGTTCGATCGCCTCATCCACACGCTCAGGCGCAACGTCGGTCTCGCAGTCCATGCAATAGTTGTGTGTGATGTTACCGTGGAGCTCGATCACATCGGCGCTTCCTGCCCGGTTGTGCAGATCATCCACGTTTTGCGTGATCGTGGTCACGGTGGCGACGTGCTGCTCCAGATCGACCAGCGCCCGGTGGCCGGCGTTCGGCTCCGCTCCTTCCACAATCTGACGACGGTGCCGATACCATCCCTGGACGAGTTCGGGGTTATCGAGAAAGGCATCGACATTCGCGAGCTCCTGAGGTTCAAACTTTTCCCAGATGCCGCCGGGATCACGGAACGTGGGAATGCCGCTCTCCGCCGAAATGCCTGCCCCCGTGAGAACGGCAACATGGGCAGCATTCCGAAGACGCTTGATCAGCGTATCACTGTGCATAGACGAATGTACGGTTCGGTAGAAAAAGACGGTCCTGCATGTCTGCTGCTTACCCCGCGTTAACGGAACGCCCTGCCGGTGGAGGGGATGCGGATGCCTTCTCAACGTGGTGCGACTCGACGATATCGACGACGTTGTGCGCTTCCTGTAGCGCGGTCTCGCTGTCGTCGACCGAGGCGCGCGCATTGGAGAACTTGACCAGGTCAGCAAGCTCCAGAACCGCACGTACGCGGCTCGTCACCACCGGAGGCACGTCCGTGCGCTGCTCCAGGATTTCTACCACCTCTCGCGTGGTTCGCTCCATCGTTTGCATTCCAAGTCGCGCAGCCAGATAGCGCCGGAGACTTTCGGACAGGCGAACGTAGAACCGTTTCGCGTTGCCGGGCTCCGTCACGTCGAGCCTGTCGAGTTCCCGCAGATCCTCCGTGATCCGCTCGTACGGAGACGTTTCTGGCTCAACCTCTTCCACCACCGGCTCTTCCTCCGTGTCGTCATTTCGCGACCACCAGAGATACGCCAGCACACCGACCAGGCTTATCACAGCGACCGCGAGCAGCACCCAGGGCCACCGCGGTTCGGGAAAACTCGCAAGGGGCGTCAGCCCGCGAAGCTGGTTTTCATCGGACGGGACCGTCGCGTACACGGGAATCGACACGGGCGGCGTCGCCCCCACGAGGGTATCGCCACCAGACGTGATGACGCGAACGGGCAACGTCGGCACGCGCGCGGAGTCGAGAGCGAAGGTTGTGACGGTGTAGCGTGCGCTGTCGACGCGCTGGCCCGGCGCATCCGCACCCAGGTATCGTTCCCCCGTTTGTCGCGGCTCCACCACCTGCACGTCGCCAAAGATCAGCGGCCCGGCATCCTGCTCGGGAAATTGCACGTCGACCGCGAACCCGTGCTCAGCCATGACGACGAGCGTGAAGCGCTGCCCGACAGCGACACTGTCGGCCGTCACGTACGCGTCGAGGCGAGCCGGGATCTGCTGTGCTTGCGCATCGACCCCGACGGTCAATGAAAACAACAGAAGCACTAAAAAAAGGCGCACGGAGGAAAACACAGAGGGTGGGGGGAGACAGAAAACGGGCGGACGTCCACGTTAGACCACTACGCACGCTGATTTCGGCGACGGAAAAACTCTACCAGCGGTTCAACGAAGTCTGGACCGGTGCCAATGCGAACATGGCCAACACCGGCGCGGCGAAACAGAGAAGCGGTGCGCTCGCGATGATCGTCTGCTGCGGCCTTGAACGCATGGCGCGCCCTTTCGCTGCTCGCATCCACGGTCACCGTCTCCCCCGTCTCAGCGTCCGTCAGATCAACCAGACCTACATCCGGCAGTTCCGTTTCTCTTGGATCGACGAGTTCGACAGCCACCGTGTCGTGGCGCCGTGCGACGGGCTGCAGCCGGGAGTCGTACCCGGTGTCGAGGAAGTCGCTGATTACAATGAGAATCGACCGGCGTCGAACGACGTGCGTCACGTAGCGCAGGGCCTCCCCGACGTCGGTATCTCGCGAATCCGGTTCGGCGGTGTACAGGTCGCGGATCAGGCGGAGCACGTGGCGACGCCCCTTTTTCGGGGGAATAAACCGCTCGACCTTATCGGTGAAAAGAAGAAGCCCCACTTTGTCATTGTTCTGAACCGCGCTGAATGCCATCACCGCGCAGACCTCCGCCGCAACGTCACGCTTAAGTTTACCCTGCGAGCCGAAATCGCCCGACCCGGAAATGTCCACCATCAGCATGACGGTTTGCTCCCGCTCCTCCTCATAGACCTTCACGTAGGCGTCGTCCATACGGGCCGACACGTTCCAGTCAATGTTGCGGATGTCATCGCCTACCTGGTAGGGGCGCACTTCCGCAAACTCAATCCCGCGTCCCTTAAAGGCAGAGTGGTACTCGCCGCCGAAGACGTTATTCACCACTCCTTTCGTCCGGATTTCCAACCGGCGAATTTTTTTAAATAGCTCTTGGGGTATCACGTCTCGGAGCGGATCTATGGATTCGAAAGGTTACGCGACGGCATGATCAGGCTGGGTCGCTTCGAACGCTGACACTGATGGTGGCGTCGTGCACGTCGAATCGTCCTGCGCCAACGCTCGCCGTTATGTCACGAGATGCGAAAGCGGAATGGTCCGGGCGCGACGAGGTACAACGGAATGGAGACGCGTGCGAACGTCATGGTCCGTCGCGATCCAGCGCATAAATACGTGAACGTACCCGTCCGTCACGCCATGGATGACGCCAGCCGTCCCGCAGTATACAGAGACTAGTGCACACCGTACGCCTCGACAGGATAGAACGTACAGATTTTGCGGACTCATTCGCCTTCACAAACACAGGGCCATCATCCAGCCCGTTGTGCGACGTGCTCCACCGGCGTACGCACGCACACGGCCCGCGGTGACGATCGCTTCGTCTTGTTACCTCGCTACTGACAACCGGCGGGGAGTATGCGAATCGTTCGAGCGCGCGGTGTATTTATTGCCCCTGGGTCTTCTCTCTCTCCACCCTAGTTGCATGACCGATCGGCTCTCATTCTCACCCCTCCGACTTTTCGCTCTTGCAGATTCCGAATCGGTCGCCCATGCGTTCGCGGATGCCGGTGTGGACGCCGTGATCAGACGTCGTCCTCGCATGCGTGACGGCGCAGAGGGGGCACCCCTTTCCGAATGGGCTGCGCAGTTGGATGTCCCTCTCTTCATTCAGATCCACCGGTTTCATGCCGGGACCGGACTGGAAGTGGAACGCGCAATCGAGATTGGCGCCTCCGGCATTGCCCTTCCCGGCGCCTATTCGGCGGGTGAAGTCGAGACGCTGATCCGGCTCGTTCGCAACCGAGCGAAGACACTCATCCATGTTGATCTGCCGCGCCTGCTCGAAGAAGCGGAGGCGCTCCGACGCCTCGACTGGGACCATCTGCACATCGGGCTCCACCGTTCGGTCCGTACGATGGTCGGAGGCCTGCACGAAAACGCACGGAAGAACAGCCTCATCGCCGACGTTGTCGCATCGATGGGGGAGCGGAGCGTGAGTTCTTCTGTGCTCTCGTTTCGACCAGACGGCACCATCGCACGGGTAGACCTACATCCGCTGCGGGAGGTGTCTCGAACAAGGAGCCCTTTCCTGATCGTTGACGCTCCGCACACTCTGCCGCGCGAGGTCGTTAGCACCTGGATTCGCTCCATCCGACGCGCCTGGAGCGACGCGAAGCGCCCCTCTCCTCTTCCGTCTCCCGCTGAATGGGATCGTTCGTGGGCTTCGCCTCCACGATGACATCGTCCGGGATAGACGGCACGAAATCATCCATTTCTCCTATGCGCAGTAGCGGCACAGGCGCGCCGTTCTTTGGTGCCTGACGCATGCGATCGGCAGGATGAATCGCGATCTTGAAGTCCGTCCCCGATTCATTCGCCCGCCCCCTGTTATGTTTTACCCAAACCCTGACCGGCCGCTTCAGCTTTTTGCTCCCGTCCATTCCGCAGAGGTCGCTCTTCAAGTAGAAGCCGCCGGGGCTCAAGCGGTCATAGCATGTCCCGGCGCTGCGACCGAAGCAATCGTCGATGCCATCGAGATTCCGGTCATAGCGTGTCTCGCTCCGATTCACTCGCATTCTGTCACTGAAATCGAGCGAGCTCTGGCTACAGGTGCACGGATGCTGCTTCTATCCGGCAACCGATCGGCACTCGACGTCAGGTTGCTGCTAGACCTCATTCGAGGCCGGGCAAAGACATTTCTATGGATCGACCAGCCGGCTTTACTCACCGAATTGAACGCCCTCTGCGAATTACGATGGACCGTCGCCCACGTCGACCTTCGCGCTCTCACACCAGATGGCTCGGCATCCGCGTTCGTTGATGGGTCGGCTTCATCGGTCTGCGCTCAACTCCGACCCCGCCCGTTCGGGATTGGATGTGCGTCGCCGGTTGGCGAATCCTCCTCCGGAACGATCCGCCTGTCCCGTACCGACCGGATTCGCATCGCCGCCCAGATGGGAGCATCCGTGCATGTTACCTCCCGTCGCGACTTGGCGGATGAGAGAGCCGTCCAGGCAAACATTCAGGCCGCCCTTGCCGCCTGGACCGCCGCCCGATACCGCTCAATGGCAACCGTCGCGCGAGATTTCGCCGTCTTGGCTCGACGTATCGGTGTAAACGACCCCGACGCTGCCGGAAGACGTTCGCGACGGACGGACGCGATCTCGACACGCGAAACGTCGTTCGGCAAGAGCCCTGCCTGACAACATCTGCCCCCCTCCTTGGGCCCGCGCGGTCGACACGTGGACGCACAAAAAGCCACGCCCCTCTCAGCCATATGGCGAAGAAGGACGTGGCTTCGTGTTTGGGCCCACGCCCACCCGTTTCCGGGAGAACGGGGCCTCGCAGAACCACAGGCACAGCGGTGCTCAAGCGCTGCGCGGAGGTCGACCGGAACTCATACTGCCGAGAATCGGCCGCCCGTGGTGGGGCTGGAGGGCCCTCTTATCTGTGCAAATGGGAATGCGATGGTGCATGCGGATCCACATCATGGTACGCACGCTCGCACTCTTTTTCCATAATACGCACATGGGGTGACAACCCTATGTCATTCGGCGATCTCGATGAGCCTCCGGCCGCCGGACAGTTCGGTCGACGGCCTTCAGGCTCACGTGATCAGGGGAACGACAGCAACAGGGTTAGTCCATCATTTTACGCAGGAATGCAGGCGTATCATCATCCGAAGAGCGGGACCGATGCTGATCCCGGTTCGGACGATCCTGGTTCAGGTCGTCTGCACGGAGGCGCTTGATGTTCGACTGAGACGGACCGTTGTTGCTGGCCTGAGCCTGTCCTGACTCATCGGAACGCGCGTTTCTTGCCGCACCATCGGATGACGTCTCGTCTTCGTCACCTGCGTCCTGATCTTGCTTTTGCTTTCGGCCCCGAAGGGGTGTACTGCGCCGCTCGTAGGCTGGTGTGTCGAGGTGGCGAAGGTTGTCCTCGCCCTTGTAGCGGTAATTCGGGCCGTTGCCGTCGAGTGGAACGGTCCGGCGCATGCCCGGCTCTTCGCCGTCTGTCTCTTCGTCCGCCTTGTCGAAGCCGGTCGCGATCACAGTGACACGAAGCAGATCGTCCATGTCATCGTCGATGACCGTACCGAAGATCACTTCGACGTTTTCTCCGGCCTCACGCTGGATGACGCTGGTGGCCGTCGTGGCCTCGCGAATACCGAGCGACGATCCACTCGTGATGTTAACGAGCACGTTGCGCGCTCCGGCAATCGACAGGCCGTCGAGGAGCGGGCTCGAGATCGCCTGAATCGCGGCTTTTTCTGCGCGGTTATCGCCTTTGGCCTCGGCCGAGCCCATGAGCGCTTCGCCGCCGTTCTTCATGGTCGTCTTCACGTCGGCGAAGTCAAGGTTGATCAGGCCGTGCACGGTAATCAGGTCACTGATGCCGCGGGTCGCGTTGTAAAGGACCTCGTCGGCTTTTTCGAACGCCTCGATGAGGCTTGTATTTTCGTCGGCGATATCGAGCAGCCGCTCGTTTGGAATGACGATCAGCGTATCGACATTCTTGCGAAGCAGTTCAATTCCTTCTTCAGCCGTCTTCTGGCGACGTGCGCCCTCACAGTCGAAGGGACGCGTGACAATCGCGACGGTCAGAATGCCCATCTTGCGGGCAATCGACGCGACGACCGGCGCACCGCCCGTTCCCGTCCCTCCACCCATTCCGGCGGTGATAAAGACCATGTCGTAGCCGTCGAGAGCCTGCTCCAGTTCGTTGGAGTTCTCCTCAATGGCTTCGGCACCGACGCTCGGGCGAGCGCCCGCGCCGAGTCCTTTCGTGAGCGTCCGTCCGGCCTGGATCTTCTGCGGAGCTTGGTTCTCCGCAAGGGCTTGCGCGTCGGTATTGATGGCAACGAACTCTACGCTACCGTGAATACCCTGATCAACCATGTTGTTGATCGCATTGCCTCCCCCTCCGCCAACGCCGACGACGCAGATTTTGGCTTCCTCATTGGCGGCATCGTCAAACGAAAACCGCGAGCTAAATTCGTTTTCCATAGGTTCCCTCCAGTCTGTGTGGTTCGAAAGTCTGAGCGACCCGATCTCCACCCGAGGTGAGCAGCCCCGAAGCAATGCTGGATCGGATCGACGGGTTGTCGTGGGGTTCGTGAGGTAGTGTGCGAGGAAACGGCCGATGCCGGTCGCGAGGCGACCCTGCTGCATCATCTGCCGAGTCGGCCGGGCCGACGCCGCTGAGCACGCGGTGACGGGGTCCAGACCTCTAAAAGGTTATGAGGCAAAGAGTTACCTTGCAAAGAAACAGGATAGTTTGACGAATCGCAACGTACCATTAAACTTACAGCTCGTCAAACCACGACTTCATTCGTGTGGCTATACGATTGACCAGCGTCTCACCCGACACGCGTTCGCCGTTTCGGTGCTGGTCGATGTCTTCGCTGAGCGTGGATCCGCCGATAACTTCCGGTCGCATGCCATAAAGCACAAGCCCCACGCCGGTGGAATATTTCGGATCGGAAACTTCCTCGACGAGTCCCCCGGAAAGTCCCATCGGGCGGCCGATACGGGCTTCCATCCCCAGCACTTCGGCGGCGAGGTCGGCTGTACCCGGAATCAGAGCGCCGCCGCCGGTGAGCACACACCCAACTCCGAGATGGCGCGCGTACCCGGACCGCTTGATCTCGATCGCGGCGATCTCCAGAATCTCTTCGAGCCGGGGCTGAATCACCTGGGCCAATGTATCTCGCCCGATCGTCTTCTCGGGGCGACCGCCGATGCCAGGAATCTCGATCTGCTCCGTCTCGTCCGCAAAGTCGACGAGCGCGGTGCCAAACTGCCGCTTGAGCTGCTCGGCCTGGTCGCGCATCACACCAAGACCCTTGCGGATGTCGTCGGTGACCTTGTTGCCAGCCACCGCGATGACAGCCGTGTGGCGGATGGTGTTGTCCTCAAACACGGCGATGTCTGTCGTTCCACCGCCGATATCGATGAGCGCCACGCCGACTTCTTTCTCGTCGTCATGCAGGCACGAAAAGGATGAGGCGAGCGGCTCCAGCACGATGTCGGCGACTTCGAAACCCGACTTCTCAATGCAGCGATAGATATTTTTCGCCGCGGACACAAGGCCCGTGATAATGTGGACGTTCGCTTCGAGCCGGACGCCGCTCATTCCCACCGGATCGGCCACGCCGTCCTGCCCATCCACGATGAACTCCTGCGGGATCACGTGCAAGATCTCACGGTCGGCGGGCATGGCCACGTGCATCGTATCCTCGAGCAGCCGCTGCACATCGTTCTGCGTGATCTCCCCCGACCGGATCGTGACGACGCCCCGGCTCTGAAAGCTCTGCACGTGATCGCCGGCGATGCCGACAATGACGCTTCGCACTTCCACACCCGCTGCACGCTCCGCTTCTTCGATGGCGGAACGGACAGCATTGACCGTGCGGTCGATGTTGACGACCACACCGCGGTTGAGCCCATCGGACGGAGCCACGCCGACGCCCAGGATGTTCACGCGGTCGAGTTCGTCCTCGGCAGCGACCACAGCACAGACTTTGGTCGTGCCGATATCGACTCCTACGACAATGTTTTCGTTCATGGCGGTTGCTATTCTCGATTCGGGGTACTGCGCGCACGCGGCGCCGCTGCGAGGTTCACAGCCAGTAGAGACGCGAGCGTCGGTCAGCGATGCCTCACCGTCCGGCAAAACCGGGGGTACGGCGTGATCGGTATGTTCTGGGAATGTGGACGTCCATCGCAGGGCCGATGTCGAAACATCAGCTTGCAACGGAGCGGCGGTCGGCAGTGGCTTCTCGAGTTACAATCTGGTTGTCGTAACGAAGATCGACGTATCCGACGGGCGGATCTGGGCCCGCCTGCAGCACCTGGGCATGGAACGCTACGAGCCGCTTAAGCCGGACACCGAACTGCTCGCGACCGAGATCAGCGACAACAGATGGATGATTCTCCGTGGGTCGAGTATACACACGAATTCGATCGTTCGCGAATACGTCGATCTCGGTGATGATTGAGGCTGCTGCGTGCCCATCGAGCGTCTGCAGAAAATTGGCCAACCCATCACCGGCAACACTATTCAATGGATGGTAGTCCGCCGCCATTCCGCGAACGAGCGGAACGTCGAACGACGTGCTATCGACCAGCGGCATCGCATATCCCGCGGGGTCGAGGTAAAAGGCAGGGCGGTTGTCCTGAATGACGAGCGCTGCAGGCGTTCGCTCGGTCACGCCGAGCACCAGCGTACGAGCGGATCGGCGCTGCCGCACGTCAACATGCTGCACCCATGGGTGGCGCTGCACGCGATCGGCGATGAGGCCGATGTCGAGGTCATCCATCACGATGCCGGTATCAACTCGCGCCAGCATACGCAGCGTGTCCGGGTGCACATGGCGCGCTCCTTTCACCTGGACCACCGACACCGGCACATTCGCCTGCCATTGCCAGCCGATCAGGCCGAGCACAAACACACCGCCTCCAACCAGCACGATGGTGCCGAGGCGGAGCGCCAGTTTGGCAATTTTGCGAGCGGTATCGAGGTCCATAGAAGGGCGTCAGCAACCGGTATCGTACCGGTAAAGGTTACGCAGGTTGATCTGTATTCGAAAGCGTGAGTTCGTGTTCAGCAAGTTGATCTGCAAAGTCGCGGCTGTAGCGCCAGATGTCGCCGGCCCCCATCATGAGCACGACGTCGCCATCGGCAGTAATTTCAGTGAGTCGGTCCGGCAGGTTATCCTTGTCCGACACGTAGTGCACGCTGCGATGGCCGTACTCGCGGGCGCGGTCGGCGATCTGCTTTCCGCTCACTCCGTCGATTGGCGCTTCGCGGGCCTTGTACACGTCGGTCACCACAAGCACATCCGCGTTAAAGAACGACCGGGCGAAGCCCTCCTGAAAGTCGCGTGTCCGGCTGTACAGGTGCGGCTGAAAGACGGCCACGATCCGGCGATCGGGAAATCCCTGGCTCGCGGCGTCGAGGGTGGCCTCAATCTCAGTAGGGTGGTGCGCGTAGTCGTCGAGCACGATCCGACCGGCGGCCTCGCCGATCTTCTGAAAGCGTCGGCGGACGCCGTCGTACGCGGCAAGTCCATCCCGTATGTGGTCAAACGGTACATCAAGCTCCACCCCGACAGCCACGGCCGCGAGGGCGTTCTGCACGTTGTGCATGCCGGGAACGTTCAGGGTAATTTCTCCCATCCGCTCACCCCGAACCTCAACCTGGAAGTGCGTCTGCAGCTCTTCCCGGCGGATATCGACAGCACGAACCTCGGCCTGCCGAGTCGTGCCGTATGTCAGCACTCGACGTTCGATTCGGCCGACGATGGCCTGTACGTTGGGGTCGTCAAGACAAAGGATAGCGGCGCCAAAGAACGGAACGCTGTTCGCGTACTGGGTGAAGGCGTTCTGAATGTCCTCCAGCCCGTCGTAGATATCGAGATGATCCTCCTCGATGTTCGTGATGACAGCGAGGGATGGCGTAAGCCTTAGGAACGTCCGATCATACTCGTCGGCTTCTATCACGATGATGTCTCCCTCACCCGTCACGGCGTTCGAGCCAAAGGCCGTCACCTTCCCGCCGACAATAACGGTCGGATCGAATCCGCCGTCCTTCGTGACGAGGCCGATCATGGAGGTCGTGGTCGTCTTCCCATGCGTTCCCGCGACGCCCACGCCGAACTTCATCCGCATCAACTCACCGAGCATCTCGGCGCGCGGAATGAGCGAGATCCGGCGACTCTCGGCCTCCAGCGTCTCGGGATTATCCGATGGATCGATGGCAGAGGAATACACGACGACGTCGGCGTCCCCCACCTGCTCGGCGGCGTGGCCCTTGTACACTTCGGCCCCAAGCTCTTCGAGGTGCTTCGTCACCTCACTCGTCGCCAGATCCGAACCGGACACGCGGTAGCCACGATTCAGCAGCACCTCGGCAATCGAGCTCATGCCGATGCCACCGATGCCCACCATGTGGACACGGCGGATGCGGCCGAGTGCCGGTTGTCGTCTGCGTTCGGTTTCCATCTTCGGATCAAGCAACTGTCGTTAGAGAGTACTTCCTGTTATATGACGTCCTGCTGTGTGACTGTATGGGCGCATCGCAATGCGCCCATACGGCAGGGGGGGTCGTGTCGCTACCGGTGGCGGTGGGTGTCGGCGAGGGCGAGAACGTCGTCGGCAATTCGGTCGGCGGCCTCGGGGCGCGCCTCGTGACGGGCGGCCTCGGCCATGCTGCAGCGGGCCTCCGGGTCATCCAGCAGCTCGCGCACTGTATCGATCAGCCGGTCGGTCAAGTTCGGTTCAGGCAGGACCCGCGCGGCCCCCACCCGTTCCATGGCGCGTGCATTCTTCGTCTGGTGATCTGCGACCACGTTCGGTGAGGGGACGAGGATCGACGGTGTGCCGGTCACCATCAGTTCGCTGCACGTGATCGCCCCGGCGCGGCACAGCACAAGGTCTGCGGCCGCGTACGCAACCTCCATCCGGTCGATGTACTTCATCAGGTGAAGGCGCGGATGCTCTGCCACGCGGTCGCTCAGTGCGTCATAATACTGCGATCCGGTCTGCCACAGCACGTGGACGGCGGGATCATCAAGCAGGGCATCGATGTGCTGCTCCATTGCCGAGTTCAACGCTTCGCTCCCCAGCGATCCGCCGAAAGCAAGAAGCACGTGTGCATCGTCTGGGATGTCCAGAACGTCACGCGCCTTCGCCAGGTCCGTATTCACGAGCTGTGCCCGTGTGGGATTCCCGCTGACCACGGCGCGATCGGCGGGTACCCAGTCGCGCGCCTCATCAAACGCCAGGTGGATCCGCGAGGCCAGCATCGACAAGAGACGATTCGTGACCCCCGCGTAGGCATTCTGCTCCTGGATCACGATCGGTCGCCGTCGAAGCCACGCGGCCAGCAGCACGGGACCGGAGACGTACCCACCGGTGCCAACCGCCACGTCGGGCTCGATGGCCCCTACCAGCCGCCAGCTCTGGATCAGCCCTTTCGCCAATTCGATCGGGAAGCGGAGATTCCGAACAGAAAGATCCCGCTGAAAGCCGCTGACCGTGATGTGGTGGAGCGCATACCCCGCCTGTGGCACCGCCGTGGCCTCGAGGCGGTCCTTCGTTCCCGCAAACACGACACGTGCCTCCGGCCGCCGGGCCTTGATAGCATCGGCAATAGCAATGGCCGGGTATACGTGTCCTCCGGTACCGCCACCGGCGATCAGTATGTGAGGAGGGCGAGGCATTCAGTATAAGAAACGGGTCGAGGTCGAATGAGGATGGAGCAGGGATTCCGGTCACCGGAGGGCGCCCGGTCAGACAAAGGACTGGGTTTTTCGGCGCTCCGTCGCGGGCGTCCGTTCCTTCACCTGGCGAGATACGTTCAAGATGACACCAACCATGATGCCGTTTGCAATCATTGAGGTTCCTCCGTACGACACGAACGGCATCGGAAGACCCGTCACGGGCAGCAGACCGCAGGCGACCCCCGCATGCACGAAGCCGTACATGACGAGGAGCGTCGTAAATCCGACGGTGAGGAAAAGCCCGAGCGGGTCCGGGGCGTCGCGAGCGATTCGCAGGTAGCCGCGGATGAGCAGAATGCAGAATCCGATCAGCAGTCCAATGGCGCCGAGAAGACCGTATTCCTCCGCGATAATAGCGAAGATAAAGTCGTTGTATGGCGCCGGCAGAAAGTCGCGCTGGATGCTTTTGCCCGGCCCCACGCCCGTCAGTCCGCCCATGGCGAAGGCGATCCTAGCCTGTTGCGACTGGTAACCCTCACCCTGCGGGTTCAGCACGTGCTCGGCATCGGTCGACGAGAAAATGTTCACGCCGAGATAGCTCTCCACGCGGGCGGCACGGCTGGGTGAGTTCATGATCATCCCGACGGCGAGCAGTGCTCCCATCATGCCGAGTCCGGCGATCTGGTAGGTGCTCACCCGTGCGACGAAGCCCATCAGCATGATCGCCGCGAGGAGGACGGCCGAGGTCGAGAGGTCGTCCAGACCGATGAGCAGGACCGTGCCGAACGCCCAGATCAGAATTGGCAAAAACGCGCGGCCGAAGCTCTTGACGTAGTCCTGCTTCTGCGCGAGAAGGACCGCGATGTAGAACACGAGCGCCACACGCGCTAGATCTGACGGCTGGAACCCGAATCCTGCGACGCGAAGCCAACGATCCGGACCTTCAGTAAAGAAGCCGACGACCTTGACCACAAGAAGAAGGCCGAGCGCGAAGATGAGCGCGATTTTACTGTACCGTGCCAGCGTTCGGTAGTCGATCAGACTGACGATACCCATCACACCCAGCGCCAGCACGACACGGATCACGTGCCGAACAAGGAACTGCTCCGTGTCTCCACCCGCCTTCGTTTCCGCAAGGAACGTGATCGCGCTATACACAGCCACCACACCTACGGCTGACAGGGCCAAAACGACCCAGATGACGTACTTGTCCGCGGGGGAGCGATCGGAGACGCGGTCCTTAAGTGTTTGGAGTGCGTTCATGCTTCAAAAAAGGCCAACCTACGCCAGAAGGGCAGTTTAAAATATACTTCAGGATGAATCCAGTTTACAAATTCCTCACAAGACGACGGAAGGTGTCGCCACGCTCTTCATAATTTTCGTACATATCAAAAGATGAACATGCGGGACTCAAAAGGACGACATCGCCGGGCTGAGCCATGCTTCGCGCTTTCTGAAGTGCGTCCTCCATGGTCGAGGCACGAGACGCACATCCGGCCGCCGAGCCGAGCTCTTCCATTACTTTCGAAGCACTTTCTCCCAGGGCCACGACACCGCGCACCCGCTCCCTGATCAACGGCTTCAACGCCTCGTAGTCGTTGCCCTTGTCGCGCCCTCCGGCAATCAAAACAATCGGCTGATCGAAGCTCTCGAGTGCATACCAGACGGCGTTGACATTTGTCGCTTTTGAGTCGTTGACGTAGAGCACATCGTCTACGGTGGCGACATTTTCGAGCCGGTGCGGCACGCCTTCGAAGGTCGACAGCCCCTCGCGGATCTGCGCGTCGCCAGCCCCCATGATGTGGGCGGACATCGCGGCGGCCAGCGAGTTGTACAGGTTGTGCGGCCCGCGAAGCGCGAGGTCCGAAGCCGGCATCAGCGTCTCTTCGTCGTTGTCCGAGCGAATCACGATCGTGCCGTCGGACACAAATGCTCCGCGCTCAACTGGGCCGTCGATGCTGATCCCGTACGCCGTGAACGCGCCGGGCTCCGCCGCACGGCTTCGAACGTAATCGCACACCAGCTCATCGTCGGCATTGTAAACCACGGCATCTCCCGCCTCCTGTCGCCCGAAGATCCGGAATTTGCTCTGGGCATACGCATTGAAATCGTCGTCGTAGCGGTCGAGGTGATCCGGCGTGATGTTCAGAAGGACGCTCACGCGCGGTCGAAAGGCGTCGACATGGTCGAGCTGGAAGCTGGACACCTCAAGCACGACAACGTCCTGCTCTCGCGCATCGCGAACGTAGTCGGAGAACGGGTAACCGATGTTGCCGGCAACAATCGTATTTCTATCGTCCGACTCATCGAGTGCGCAGCGGATGACGTGGCCGGTGAGGCTCGTCGTAGTCGTCTTCCCGTTCGTGCCCGTAATCGCTATGATCGGCGCCCGGCAGAACCAGGACGCGACCTCGATTTCGGAGTAGATGGGCAGCCCTGCGCGTCGGCACTGGCGCAGAATGTTGGCTTCCGTGGGCACGCCCGGGCTCACGACAACAAAGTCTGCGTCAATCGCCCGCGAGGTGTGGCCGCCGAACTCGTACGCCACCCCCAGCCCATCGAGCGTCTCCTCGATGCCCTTGCGCGGCGGCCCGTGCTCCGTTACGAACACCGACGCTCCCGCCTGTGCCAGCAGACGCGCCACGGCTCGGCCGCTGCGCGCACCGCCAACGACGGTCACGGATCGGTCAGAAAGGGAGTCGGGAGTCATCACGGGAGCGGACGGAGACGAAGGCGTTGGAGGAACGGGAATCGGTTTATCGGATGCGCAGGGTGAGGAGAGCAGCGATGACGGTAAGGGCAGTGACAATCCAGAATCGGGTGACGATCTTCGCCTCGTGGGTGCCTCGCGCCTCAAAATGGTGGTGCAGCGGAGCCATCCGGAAGATGCGTTTGCCAGTGCCGGTGCGATGCCGTGTGTATTTGAAGTAGCTCGTCTGCAGAATGACGGAGAGCGCTTCGGCGAAATACACGATGCCGAGCAGCGGCAGCAGCAGTTCTTTTCGCACCATGAGCGTCACCGCGCCCACGGCCGCGCCGAGCGCCAGCGCTCCGGTATCGCCCATGAAGACCGTCGCCGGGTAGCCGTTGTACCAAAGAAACCCGAAGCAGGCCGCCACCATCGCCGCGCCGAAAACCGTGAGTTCGCCGATGCCCGGCAGGTACATTACGTCGAGAAACGTCGCCAGGTTGACGTTTCCGGAAATGTAGACCAGCGCGACGAGCCCGAGCGAGACGAAGGCCGTGACGCCGGTCGTCAGCCCGTCTAGCCCGTCCGTCAGGTTGACCGCGTTGGATACGGCGGTCATGATGAAGACAACGACCGGGAGGTACACCATCCAGCCGAGGTCGATTCCATTCGCCCATGCCTCGAAAAAGTAGTAGTCGACCACGCGGTCCTTCAGAAAAGGGACGTACGTGAGCGTGTTGAACTCGGAAAATGACGGGTGAAAGTAGAGGACGCTTCCGACAACCAGTCCAATGCCGACCTGTCCCGCGACCTTGTATCGCGGCTGCAGTCCGTCCTTCTGTTTCTTTACCGTCTTGATGTAGTCGTCTGCGAAGCCGACCAACCCCATCCAGGCCGTCGCGAGCATCGCCAGCCAGACGTAGGTCTCGCCGATGTCGCCCCATAGCAGCGTGGCGCCGAGAATCGATAGCAGGATGATGATCCCACCCATCGTCGGCGTCCCCGCCTTGTGCGCGTGACTCACCACGCCGGCATCGTCCCCTTTGCGAATCTGCTCACCGAGCTGTTGTCTCGACAACCACCCGATGATGCTGCGCCCCGCAAAGAGCGCAATCACGAGAGCTGTCATAGCGGCCAGCGCAGAACGAACCGTGATAAACTGAATCACCTGGAAGCCGGGCGGCTGGTAGACCTGCTCCAGGTAACTGATGAGGTAGTAGAGCATGTAGGGGCGAAGAGGTCGCGGCGGTGCCGCTCCCTCGGGACTCGGGTAAGAATTCGGGCGAAGGGGCGTGGGGAGCGCCAGTGACGCTGACTACTCGTCGGTTGAAGAGCGTTTCTGGAAATAGGATCGGGCTTTTTCTCGGTCGTCGAACGCACGACGGCTCGTGCCGATGACCTGGTAGGTCTCATGACCTTTGCCGGCAATCAGGACGACGTCACCGGGAGCCGCGTTTTCCGCGGCAAACTGGATTGCTTCGTCGCGGTCCACGATCCACTCCGCCTCGGCGGGGCGACTCATTCCGCGGCGAATGTCGTTGAGGATCGCCTCGGGCTCTTCCGTGCGAGGATTGTCGCTCGTCACGATCACGCGGTCGGCCAGCGTCTCGGCCAGGCTTCCCATGACACGCCGTTTGGACGCGTCACGGTCTCCACCGCAGCCAAAAATGCACCACAGATCGGCGTTTGGGTCCGTCGTTTCACGAACCGCCGTCAAAATATTCTCGAGCGCGTCCGGTGTGTGGGCGTAATCGACGACGACGGTCGTGCCATCATCGAACGTGAGCTGGTCGAAGCGACCCGGCACCGGCGGCGCCTCCCGCAGCACGCGCAGGATGTCGTCGGCATCGTAGCCGAGCGCCCGTACGGCCGCGAACGCAGCGGCGATATTGTAGGCGTTGAAGCGACCCGCGAGACGAAAATCGTGCACCTGATCCGGGTCGAGTGTCTCATTTGTGACAGAAAAGCGCAGGCGGAGACCGCTCGTCCGACTGTCGACCACCTGGAAACGAACGTCCGCGTCGGCATGCGTCCCGTACGTGTGGATCTCGGCCTGCGTTGATGCCCCGACGGCGGGGGCAGCATCATCGTCGGCGTTGAGGATCGCAGTCGCGTCCGGCGCAAGGCTGTCGAATAGCTTTTTCTTCGCCGCCCGATAGTTCGAGAGTGTGCCGTGGTAGTCGAGGTGCTCGCTCGTCAGATTGGTGAAAATGGCGATGTCGTAGTCGATCGCGTGGACGCGCTGTTGATCTAGCGCATGGGACGATACCTCCATCGCGCAGGCCGAGCAGCCGTCGTCCACCATGCGGCGGAGGGTGCGCTGAAGCTCAAGTGCGCCGGGCGTCGTGAGTGCCGCGTTCGTTGCCACGGTCCCCGTGCGCACCTCGATGGTGGAGATGAGCCCCGTCGTCACGTCGAGGGCGTCGATAGCGTGGTGCACGAGGTAGGACACAGTCGTCTTACCATTTGTCCCCGTCACGCCAACCATCTTCAAGTCACGCGATGGGTAACCGTAAAAGGCAGCGCCAAGCTCCGCCAGCGCCGTCCGGCCGTCGTTCACTTTCGCAAAGACGACCTCCGGATGACGCTCTAATGCAGCCTCGGGCACAGTTTCACAGACGACGATACTCGCCCCATTCTCGATGGCCGCCTCGATGAACTGGTGGCCGTCCACTGATACGCCTTTGACAGCGATGAAGCATGCAACCGCGCCCTCTTCTACGTCCGCTCCTCGAATCATCCGGCTGTCATCGGAGAGTTGCCCGACGAGCATGCCGGACACGTCACGACCGGCGGCGTGTACGGCCTGAAGCAGACTCGCCCGGTCGAGCGCGTCCTGAAGGACGGGCCACGCCACCGGTGCAGCACCGGAGCGGGAGCTTTCGATCGTGGAAGACGACGATTGAGGAGTCATAGAGCCAGTAGAGGCCGGAAAAAGTCGTTATTCACCCGTTACCATCGCGGTGGACGGTAGCGGCTCCCCGGGTTGCGGCGACTGCTTCTGCACAAGCCCCTGGCCGAAGAGCCGGACGTCGACGCCATGCTTCTGCAGCCAGTGCACCGCGTCGCGTGTGGTCAGCCCCCTCAGGTCGGGCATGGTGTCGCCACTCGCGTCGGCAAGACGAGCCTGCACGGTCGGCGGGGAGGTTTGTGAGGGAGCCGTCATGCGCTCAACATCTGCCGAGGCTGTGTCCGACTCTGCGACGATGTGGTCAACCACCTCGGGGAAGGTGCCCACCCAGCGGCGCGCAATGTTCTGGAAAATGGGGGCGGCGACAGCGCCGCCGTACATGCTGGTCTCCGGCTCGCCCACGATGACGAGAAGAGCGATTTTCGGATCATCAGCCGGGAAGAACCCGACGAAGGACGCACGCGCCTGATCGCCAGAATATTTTCCGCCGCTCACCTTAAGCGCGGTGCCAGTCTTGCCTGCAATCTCAAGCCCACTCACCTGCGCAGCGGTCGCCGTCCCGGTCTCAACGGTCTTCTCGAAAGCGGGTCGCAACGCGTCGGTTGTCGATGGCTTCAGTGCGCGCCGAATGGAGTCCGGGCGCTGCGTCCAGAGTCGTTCGCCTGTGACGCTCCGCCGCTCCTTAACGACGTGCGGCTGCACGAGAAGTCCACCGTTCGCGAGAGCCGAGTAGGCGGCCAGAAGCTGGATCGGCGTCACTGACACCTCGTAGCCAATGCTCATAGATGTCAGCGACGTGCGGCTCCAATTCGCCGGCTTCTTCAGCGTCCCACCGACCTCGCCGGGCAGGTCGATCCAGGTCGGCTGACCGAACCCCAGGTTGCGCGCGTACTGGTAGAAAATGCCTTCGTCAATTCGCGTAGCCGTTTTCGCCATGCCGACGTTACTCGACTTCGACAGCACCTCCGCGAAAGAGATCGTGCCGTAGGCCTTCACATCTTTCATCGTGTACCCGTGGAAGACGGCCCACCCTTCGCCGGTCTCGACTGAGTCCTCGAGCGAGACGATGTCTTGCTCAACCGCCGCAGCGGCTCCCACAAGCTTGAACGTCGATCCAGGCTCGAACTGATCGGTAATGGACCGGTTGCGGCGGCGGGCGGATGTTGCGCGACCCGGATGGTTGGGGTCGTAGGTCGGCACGTTGGCCATAGCTAAAATCGCGCCTGTGTTCGGGTCCATCGCGATGGCCGTTCCCCACTTCGCCCCGCTCTCCTTCACGCCCCTCGCGAGTTCATCCTCGAGTGCAGCCTGCCGGACGAGGTCGATCGTCAGCACCACGTTCTGTCCGTGTTTCGGCTTGACGACGGTACCGCCCACGAACGCCTTGATGCGCCCGCGCCGATCACGCTTTACGGCGTGCCAGCCCGGTTCGCCCGTGAGGAAGTCATCGTACTGAAGCTCGACGCCCGAGCGTCCCGTGCCGTCGGTGTCGATATGCCCGAGCACGTGCGCCGCCGTTGTTCCGTAGTTGTAGCGGCGGGCGAAGCGTGGCGACAGGATCAGGCCCGGGACGTCCCATTCCTCAACGGTTTCGCGCTGCATCTCGTCGAGCCCGCGGTACAGCATCACATACTGTGGGCTGTAGCGTTCGGCCACCGTTGTCCGCAGCCGGCTCTCAGACATACCCGTGAGGTCGGCGAACTTGCGGTAGAACATCGCGCTTTTCTGCTCGAACCCGTCGATCGTGGGATCGAGCGCGACATCATACCGAGCGGTGTTGATAGCGAGGGCGCGCCCGGAGCGATCGAGAATCGAGCCGCGCATGGCCGGAATTTCGACCGTCGACCGTGCCTGGTTCTGGCCGCGAGCCTTCAGCTCGGAGCCCTCCGTCAGGACGATCCAGCCCATCTGTGCCAGGACGAACAGGGGCACGACGCTCAGGAGCGTCAGCACCATGTACATCCGGGTCAGAATTTGATTTTTCGGCTTCACGGGACGTGAGAGACAGAGTTACTAAAAAGGGGGCAGTGTTAGTCGGGGACGACGACCGTCCGACCCGTCGGCACGGACTCCCGGAGACCGAGCTCGCGAGCCCGATCGTAGATGACGGATGGTCCCGTCGCGTGATCGAACTCGCCCTTCAATCGGTTATGCTTCAGGTGCAGCTTGTGGTTGACTCGCCGCGCCTCCTGCACGTCCATCAGCAGCTGCTGGGTCGCATGCACGTGGCCGACATATAGCGTAAACAGCGCCGCGACCACGAGCAGAAGTAGCCCAAACTTGACTGTCGAGACGTTCTCCAGAAAGGAGCCCTCATCTTGCGGCTCGTCCCGACGCCGGTTGGTCTTCGGCTCCAGGTCCGACCACGATGGCAATGCCGTGCCGTGACGCTGATACTGGCTCGGGCCGGAGCCTTTGCCTCGATCGCGGTTGGGCGACGCGTTGCTGGAAGGACGATTATTGCTGATGATGCGGTTCATGGGAAAAGGAGGGGTTGGTCCTCCGATCGGCGGTCGTACGGGTACGGCGGCGCACGTCGCGCGCCGATAAATCACGAGGCTCGTGGTACTCGCGGGGCGTTGCCCGGCCAGGCTTCAGCGGAGCGTTTTGAAAACAGTCGGGTGAGACGAGCGCGCACCTCCTCCGGCCGCAGCGGTTTCGCTACGAAGCCGTCGAAGCCGGCCCGTTCGGTTCGCTCCCGGTCGCCCGGCAGCGAGTGGTTCGTGATGGCGAGCATCGGTATCTGACGGTACGCGGCCCGAAAGCGGAGGCGCTTCAACACCGTCATGCCGGTAGCGTCTGGCAGGGAGAGGCTGATGAGCACCGCGTCGTAGGCCGTCTCCGTGGCCATGCGCACCGCATCCTCGGCGGTTCCGGCAACGTCCACATCTCCATCGTGCCGCAGCGCGTACTGCACTTGCAGGCGGGCCTCCGGATCGGGATCTACCACGAGAGTGACCGGCTGATCACCGGGGGCCGATTGTCGGGCGGTGCGCACGTGGCGCCAGAGGATGTCGGGGGCGTCCGTCATGAGGGAGTCGCGTACAAGGGGTAAGGGTCTCAGTCAGCAGGTTGGGGAACGCGCGATCACACCGACGGCACCGGCGTTCCGGCATCGTCCGCAGTTCGCTCCGCGATGCGGAGACGCGCGCTACGAGCACGAGGGTTGGACTGGACTTCTGCCTCGCCTGCCTCAATGGCCGAACGCGGAGATTCCTCGAACGGGGCGATCAGGGTGCCGTAGATGTCGCGAATGGGCTTCCCCTCGAAGTTGCCGTAGCGCAAAAACCGCTTCACGCGCCGGTCTTCGAGGCTGTGGTAGCTGATCACGGCGATGCGTCCGCCCTCGCGAATCACGTCGGCACTCTGCTCCAGCACATCCTCGAGCACGTCGAGCTCCGCGTTCACAGCAATCCGCAGGCCCTGAAAGACGCGAGCCAGGCTCTTTACCTCGTCGCGCTCCGGAACTGCCGAACGAACCGCATCGGCCAGGTCGTGCGTCGTCTCCAGCGGTCGTGCATCCACGATCGCCCGAGCGATCGGCCGGGATCGGCGCTCATCGCCGTAGTGGTAGATCACGTCAGCGATATCGCGCTGCGCCCAGTGGTTCACGATCTGATGCGCCGTGAGGCCGCCACGTGGATCCATCCGCATGTCGAGTGGGCCTTCGCGCTGGAAACTGAACCCGCGCTCGGGCACGTCGATCTGGTGTGAGGACACGCCGAGATCCAGTAGGAGACCGTCGATCTCTTCGATTCCGATCTCTTCCAGAAGCGTCTGCAGCCGACCAAAATTTCCCTGCACCGTGCGAAAACGCCCGGCCTCAATCTCATCTGCCAGGCGATCGCGCGCCGTCGCAAGGGCTTCGTCGTCCTGGTCGATCCCGATCACCACGCCCTCGGGCGCCAGAGCATCCAGGAGCGCCTCCGAGTGCCCGCCGCCGCCAAGCGTGGCGTCGACGTAGCAGCCGGAGGGATCCGTGATCAGGCGGTCGATCACCTCGTGTGAAAGAACAGGCGCGTGGTACTCCGTCGCGTATTTCAACGGGTCGGCGTCCGATTCAGAATCGGACGAGGGAGCGGGAGCATCGGAAGCAGTCATCAGCAGGTACGTCGGGGGGCGAGGCGGCAAAACGGTATGGGTTACATTCCCATGACGCGCTCGGCCAGGGTTTCGTAATCGTCGGGCTGCTCGTTGAGATAGGCGTTGAAGCGGTCCGGGTCCCAGATTTCGACATGGTCGAACGCGCCAATGATGAGCGCCTTATCGTCGATAGCAGCATACTCGACGAGCGGCTTCGGAATGCTGACCCGCCCCTGCCCATCCAGCGCGGCTTCATCCGCCCACATCATGATCGCGCGGACGAAGCCCCGGGCATCGGCGTTGAACATGTTCAGCCCGCCAATTTCATCCTCGATCTGCGTCCACTGATCCAGCGGATACAGGAAGATACATTCTTCGAACCCGCGCGTGATCGTGAAGGTGTTCTTCGCCTCCGGATTCAGCACGCTCCGCATCTTGGCCGGGATGGTGACCCGACCCTTGCTGTCAACGGAATATTCGGCCTGACCTTTAAAAACCATGGTTTCAGCCCCGAGTCGGGGTCGTCAGGCCGTCCGTCACCGCCGTTCGGCGAAGGGGCCCTCGGTGGACAACGTGAGCAACGGGCAAAAACTGGCGGGGTTAGGGAGCGAATGGGCACATTCCCCACTTTTCCCCACGCGTGTCCACAAGGTACGGCATCAGGCTCCAATGTCAAGGTATCACCCCCGTCTAGACTGATTATTTGAGCCAAAACCTCCATGTCCAATCGATGTGCACATACTGTATTCATGGTAGCCCACCGTTCCCCGGCTCCAGTGGTGAAAATCTTTTCACCACGACAGGGACTTGAGTGAAAATGTTTTCACCATCATCTATCCTTGTTGGGCCTGAACGCACATATCAGCCGCTTTGGGCAGGCGCTATTCCCTGGGCTCTCATTGCGGGCCAAACGCTCTATTTACACCGGTTCGACGTTAAAATGTCGGTGTCTCCAACGGCTTCGATTCGCCGGACGCCCCCCTGCATAAAAACGATTGAACGTATTCCGTTGAGGAACTGTTTGGCGGATGGATCTCAAAAACGCAAGGTCGTTCCTGTCTAGTCGCAGGCCTGGCGGTGATCCGATGACACGTGTGCTATAGACACGGTGCGCGAAATGAACGAGTCGGGGGTGCGCAGGCGCCCCGAGGACCGACCGTCGGGTCGGGAGGTCCGCCCGTTTGGATGGCCGAAGGCTGTCCGCGAAATAGGTTCTGAAACGTTTCTCTTGCCAACTCGGAGCCGCAGCGAGGACACGGGTTGGGCGATCCTGACGAGATCATTCGGAAAACGGATTATCCTTATTTAATCGAGTTTCAGCCCTCTATCGATGAAAGACCGGCGCACGAAGCGCCAGAACGAGGCCTTCGAGTTCATCCAACGCTTCATGCGCAAGCAGAACATGCCGAGGACGCTCTCGGAGATCGGAGACGGCCTCGGCATCGCATCGACGAACGGCGTGTACAAGTTGCTGGAGGCGCTACGATCTAAGGGCTACATTGAGCGGGAGAAGCACACCGCGCGTGGACTCACGCTGATTGACGATGCTCCCGACCCGGTGATCGACGCGGGTAAAAATCCGCGGCTTCCCATTATTGACGAAGCGGAGAGTCACTGACCGAAAGCGTTACGAAACCAACCGTCCGGTGTCCTTACGTTTGACCGTCGCCTGCTGGCATCTCACGCCCCAGCGGACTGTCTCCTCCTCCGTGTCGGCGACGACGGCATGAATGGAGACGGCATTCGCAAAGGCGACCTGCTGATTGTCGCTGAGAGGCCAGTTGAGCGGATGGTGAACGGAGGTATCGCAGGCGTCGTCGTGCACAACCAGATCCTCGCCCGGCACTTCGAAATGGTCAACGACCGGGTTCATCTCCGCCCCGCCGGCCGGCACTACACCGAAGAGATGTTCTCCCCGCGCGACCCCGCCTGCAACGTCATCGGCCCCGTGCTGGCGCTCCTTCGCACGCTGTAACTCATTCGTCCGCGGTTCGCCGGTCGCAGCGAGACCGGCGCTACGCCATGATCGGCCGCGCCCATTCGGAATCAACCGTAGTGAGGCCCCCCATCCTTGGGATCAACTTCCGCCTGCGGGAAAGATGCGCCGATTTTGGGATGTGGACTTGATTGACGAGATGGATTGAATCGGGTATCGTCGCGTGACTCCCTCTCGATCTTCCACGACGACGTCAAACCCGTCGACCGAGACGGAGGAACCCCGGACGGTCGGCGCGTCGTGGCGGTACACGATCACGCCACCGTCGGCCTCGACCCCGAAGCTCATCGAGGAGACCTCGGCGCCCGTGACGAGCTGAAGAGCCATCGACCGTGTGTATGCATTGATCTGGGCATGGGCGGTCGCGGTGTCGGAAAGATCTGTTGCCTGTAATCCCTGGGTTTGATTCCAGATGATCTCCGAGGTATTAGCATCGACCAGCGCCATGCTAGCGGTAAAGATGCGCGTCGGCCCCACCTTGAAAAGCCCGATAAACAGACCGGGGCCGGCCGCGCTGACGTCGAAGCCGACAGACGGAGAGAACGATACGCTGTCGAAGATCGACCGCTCCCAGCGCGCGGACTTCAGTAGCAGAAGATAGCGTGATCCCGTCGATTCCTGGATAGCCTGGATCCGATCCTTGCGTAGCGGACGCGGCGCATCTTCTGCTGGAGCCGGCAGAAACAGGGAATCCATAGCCACTTGCGCCGTACTTGAACCGCCGCCGCGATACACACGAGCAGGCTGCCCAAGCGCATCCAGGTAGCGCAT
The DNA here is from genome assembly GCF_002554795.1 of Longibacter salinarum. Lineage (NCBI taxonomy): Bacteria > Pseudomonadati > Rhodothermota > Rhodothermia > Rhodothermales > Salisaetaceae > Longibacter > Longibacter salinarum. Next base: position 358,348 of record NZ_PDEQ01000005.1, read on the forward strand.
CGCTACCGACTCCAAAACGTCTTGATACTGCGTAACCCCGTCTTTCGCCTCTTCCGGAACGGGTGTTAGGACCGGGATGACCGTCCACGTTTTCCCGAGACTCGGTTTCACGTCGGTCCCCAGCTGCGGAGCGCTCGACGCACATGCGGACAGAACACTCACGCAGAGAACGACGCCAAGGACCCGGTACCGCAGAACACCTTCAAGAAAGGACATATAACGAGAGACAGAAACGCAGGATGAACGACAGGCAAAAGACCCGCACGGTTCTACGCAATACCCAACTCACAATCCGTCACCCACAATCCGCAATCGGGTCTACATGTCCGCCGACGCCAGCGGGACCACTTTGCGCTCGGGCGGCTGCGGGGACTCGCGGAGGCCGCGCTCCTGAGCATACTCGGCGCACGCCTTCACGAACGAGCGGAAGAGCGGGTGTGGGTCGCCGACGGTCGTCTTGTACTCCGGATGGAACTGCACACCGAGGAACCAGCGCTTGTCCGGTAGCTCCATGATCTCCACGAGGTCGGCGTCGGGGTTGACGCCAGTAAAGCGCATGCCCTCTTCCATCAGCTTGTAGCGGAGGACGTTGTTGACCTCGTAGCGGTGGCGATGGCGCTCCTGGATAAGCTCTTCGCCGTAGACCTCGGCCGCCCGTGAGTCCGGTTTTAGCTTGCAGTCGTACTGGCCAAGGCGCATCGTGCCGCCTTTGTCGGAGATCTTCTTCTGCTCCGCCATCAGGCTGATGACCGGGTACTGCGTGTCCGGGTCGAACTCGGTGGAGTTGGCGTCCTCCCAGCCGCACACGTTGCGGGCAAACTCGATGATGCCGCACTGCAGTCCGAGGCAGATCCCGAAGAACGGGAGGTCGTTTTCCCGGGCGTAGCGGACGGCCTCCACCTTGCCCTCGATGCCACGGTCGCCGAAGCCGGGCGCAACCAGCACGCCGGCGACGTCCCCGAGCTTCTCCTCCACGTTGTCGGCCGTCAGGTCGTCGGAGAGCACGTACCGGACCTCGACCTGCACCTCATCGGGCACGCCGGCCAGGATAAAGCTCTCGCTGATCGACTTGTACGCATCCTGGTGCTCGACGTATTTCCCGACCAGGGCGATGGGAATCGTCACCGTCGGGTTCTTTAGGCGCTTCAGGAAGTCGATCCACGCGTCCAGGTCGGGCGTGCTGTCGAAGCGCTCCTGCTCTGTCTCGGTAAACAGACGGTCGACCACGAGTTCGCCGATGCCTTCGTCCCGCAAAAGCAGCGGCACCTCGTAGATCGTCTCGGCGTCCAGCATCTGGATGACCGCCTCCTGGTCGACGTTGCAGAAGAGCGAGATCTTGCGGCGAATGTCGGCGTCGAGCGACCGCTCGGACCGGCAGATGATGGTGTCGGGCTGCAGGCCGTGAGCGAGCAGTTCCTTGACGGAGTGCTGCGTGGGCTTCGTTTTCAGCTCGCCGGCCGCGCGGAGATACGGCACCAGCGTGAGGTGCGAGGTCAGCGAGTTGCGTGGACCGAGCTCGTTGCGAAGCTGACGGATCGCCTCCAGATACGGCTGCGCCTCGATATCACCGACTGTTCCGCCGATCTCCGTGATGACGACGTCGTACTCGCCGGTTTCGCCGAGCTTCAGCATCCAGTGCTTGATCTCGTCGATGATGTGCGGCACGACCTGCACGGTCTTGCCGAGGTAGGCGCCCTCCCGTTCCTTCGTGATCACCTCCAGATAGACCCGGCCGGTGGTGACGTTGTTGGCCTGGCTGGTCGATCGGCCGAGGAAGCGTTCGTAGTGGCCGAGATCGAGATCGGTCTCGGCGCCGTCGTTCGTGACGTACACCTCGCCGTGCTCGTAGGGATTCATCGTCCCCGGATCGACGTTAATGTACGGGTCGAACTTTTGAATGGTGACGGTCAGGCCACGGGCCGCGAGAAGGCGGCCGAGCGACGCGCTGAAAATGCCCTTGCCGAGCGACGATGTCACGCCGCCGGTGACGAAAATGTACTTGGTATGCACGGGAGTGCCCAGATTCTTGCCGAAGAGACGCATGGGAAATCTGGAATACAAGGTAGCCCACGCGACGGGTACTTCTCAACGACAATTCGCCGGATCCAGCGAATTGTCGTGCAGCCCCTGCAGAATCGCGGTGAAGCAACCGTGGAGATCGCTAATGACGCGATTCGACCACGTTCAGTCTCCATCTCGACGACATGCGCAGCCGAAAACAGCCGGCCCCGGTCGGAGCGCGGCTGTTGCATCGCTGAGTTCTCGATATGCCACGAGCGCCCTGACGATCGTGGACCCTCTTCGAATCACATCTCGCGGCTGCGGTAGTATTCGAGCATGTCCTTCGTTGTGACGATGCCGACGACCGCCCCATCAGCGACGACGGGGAGACACGAGATCGAATGGTCGAGCAAGAGGCTTGCAGCGTCCTGGACGGTCATGTCCGGCGTCACCTGGACCGGGTCGTCCCGCATCAGGTCACTGGCCTGCTTCGCCAGGGTGCGGACGTCGCGTGGGGTCTCACTTCGTGTGTCAAGAAACGGGCTGATCGTGCGCAGCACGTCGCGGTCGGAAATCACCCCGACCAGCTTTTCGTCCTCTACGACGAGCAGGTGATGGAAGCCCCGGTGGTGGAGCAGTTGACGAATTTCCATGAGCGACGTGTCCGGGGCAACGCATTCCGGATCGCGGCTCATGATGTCAGCGATGGTCATGGCGGTCTTGGTTTGCGTCATGGCAACGACAATCTTGATGAGTGCGAACCGGGTGGCGCAAGAAAGATCAATCATCAGAGACGACTTGTCTGAGCGCCCCCTCCCTACCCCGTTGTGGGGAAATCCCTTCTTTTGTGGAGGAAAGCGAGAAGATCCACCCGCCAGAGCCGCCAAACAAAATCCCCAACCCTGGCTACCGGACACTTTCACTGGTGCCTGCGTCACCTCCACATTCCCCGGCGCAGGTGTTCTTCGAATGTATGGGAGTATGAGAGTATGGGAGCATGGGCGTGTGAGAGTTCGTCATTTCTCGACGATAACGCCTCGGTTCCGAGACGCACGAGACCCGGAGAGGTCCGTTTCTCAATGTCACCCGACGACGATTACGTATTGAAAGCAATACTGTCCGGTAGCTAGCCCGCAATCCTAAATCCTCAATTCCCAATCCTAAATCCTCAATCCCCAGAACTCGCTTTTCGCGCGACGACGAGCACGCCGGTGCCGGTCTCATTGTCGTGCGCCACGTCCTTCGCGTTGAGAAAAAGGCCGATTGGAAGAGCCGCGAGGTAGTACAGTGGAAGCACGACGATGGACGCCCACGTGGTGCCGAGCATCTGCATCGGGCGTTTGATAAGCCAGCGCCATGCCGTGGATCCATACTCACCATACGTGTAGATGCTACGGACAGGCTCGAGGCCAGCATCCCTTAGTTTCCCTTCTAGATCCTCCATGTTGTAGCCATCACGTACGTGCTCGCCGATGAAGCTTTCATCCTCATCGCCCTGCACGTCGGATCCGCCCTGATCCGAGGGGGTGTTGATGATGACGTGCCCACCCGGACGCAGCACCCGCTGAAAGTGCTCGAAGACGGTACGATCCTCGGCGATATGCTCCATCACATCGACCGACAGAATCAGGTCGAACGGACCCTCCGACTTCAGATCCGTGAGGTCGTCGATCGCCCACGTCACCTGGTCGGCCTGCGGCGTCTGGTCCACGAAGTGCTTCGCTCGATCGAGGTACTCTTGCTTCACGTCGACGGCGCGGACGGTCGCCTCGGGGAAGTTTTTCGCGACGAAATACGCGTACTGGCCGAAGCCCGTCCCTGCATCCAGCACACGCACGCGCCGATCAGCAGGCTGCAGGCTCATGATGCGACGAATCTCCCGGCGCACGTACCAGGCGCGCAGAAAAAGGAGATTCAGAACACCGAAGAACAGCCGGTGCAGCAGTGGGTGTCGGCTGAAGAAGCGACCAAGGCGGTCTTTGATGGGGTCGTACTTCATGCGGGGAACCGTGTAGCGAAGAGGTGACGGCGCGAGTGGGTGTGAACATAACGGATACGGAACGCTACAGACTGTATCCCGACGGCCCTCTCGGGGGTTCCTCTACACAAATTCACGTCTTCCCGTTTATCCGTCTCGAACGACATGACACATCAGGTTGCAGGTCTTACGATCGAGCTCGTGCAGGGCGACATCACCAACCAGCCGGACATCGACGCGGTCGTTAACGCGGCGAATGCACAACTCCGTACGGGCGGGGGCGTGGCGGGTGCCATCCACCAGGCAGCCGGGCCGAGCCTCGCGGAGGAGACGCGACCCATGGCGCCCATCCAACCCGGCGAAGCCGTTATTAGCGGCGGGCACGACCTCCAAAACGATCACGTCATTCATGTGCTCGGCCCCGTGTACGGCCGGGACGAACCCTCCGGCAAACTGCTTCGCGCCGGATACGACAACGCTATGAAGCTTGCCGAGGAGATCGGCCTCTCGTCCATCGCCTTCCCCGCCATTTCGACGGGTGCGTTCGGCTTTCCTCTCGAACCGGCCGCGCGGATTGCCCTGCAGGCCGTGCTCGATCACGCACCCGAGCGGTCCTCCCTCTCCCTCGTTCGCTTCGTGCTCTTCGACGAAAACACCCTCAAGGTGCATCGCTCCGTACTTTCCGAGCTCATGGAATCATGAGATCGCAGCGATGGACGGAAACCGACGGCGGAGATCCGCGCACCATAGGCGCCACCTTGTCTTGCCACAGTTCGCCGGAATCAGGGTTTTGCCGGAGGATTAACCGCACGGGCCGGAGGCATGATCGCACGTTTCGTATATAACAAACGGACTCTCTGCCCTCGCCAGCGTACTCGGTCATGCCCACTCGCCCCCTCTGGAACGAATCGTTTCCCGTTCGTGCGTACGACGTGACACCGCGCGGGACGGCCTCCGCCCTTGCACTGTGCGACTTTCTACAGGAAGCGGCCGGCAATCACGCCGCCCACCTTGGCGTGTCGATGGAGGACCTACTCGCCGAGGACCGCGCCTGGGTGCTCGCCTTCCTGCGCCTGGATGTCGACCGCTACCCGGAGTGGCACGCGGATGTACACATCGAGACGTGGCCATCGGGGCTGGACGGGATCTACGCGACGCGCGAATTCGTCCTGTCCGACGCCACCGGTTCGTTCGCTCGCGCCACCAGTGCCTGGTTCGTGATCGATACCGAGCGTCGTCGCCCGCTCCGCCCACCGGCCATTCTCCAGGAGATTGAGACGCTGGACCGCCCTCCGGCTCTCGACGTCGACCGGTCGAAGTCTACCGCTCCATCCGGAACGCCGAGCCACGAACGCGACTTCCGGGTGCGGTACCACGACCTCGACCTGAACCGCCATGTCAACAACGTGCGCTACGTCGAGTGGGCCGTAGAGACGTTGCCGGCGGAATGGCTGGATGAACACGACCTCACATCACTCACGCTGGAATTCCGCGCAGAAACGACTGCCGCCGATCCAGTACGTGCGCAAGCCTTCACCACAGAGATGGCAGACGATGCTACATTCCGCCATCACCTACAGCACCGCGAGACCGACCGCACACTCGCCCTCGCGACGACGGAATGGCACCCGGTCGATCCCGCGTAAGGGACCAGCCGGCGACGACCCATACCGTATGGGTAGGCAGAATCGACGGATACGTGAAGGAATATTGAAACCGATGAGTCCTTGCCCCATAAGAAGGAGGCAGGATGAAGTCAGGTCTGGTCCTCTGTCGTTGGCCTGTCCTCACGATCATGTCCGATCGGCGATTCCTGCAGCACCATTTGCTCCATTTCCCGGGCCGAATGCTCCTTCGCCATGGCCTCTGCCTCTCCCGCGCGCCACGCCGGTCTCTGCTTCCTTCTCTTGACGGCCCTGCTGCTGACGAAAGAGTCAGCATGGGCACAGCAGTCACCAACGGCCTCTGCCGAGATCCAGCTCGCTACTGCCGTTGATGCCATTTCTGAGGGCCGCTCGACGGAGGCTGTCCCCGTCCTTACGGACATTTTGAGCCGGGACCCAGCGTGCTGCAACAACGAGCACGGGGCGGCGGCCTACTGGCTCGGCAAAGCACTGACCGAGCAAGGTCGCCACGAAAAAGCCCGTCAAGTCTGGCGGTCTGGGGTTGAAGCGATGCATGCAGCGGATTGGCTCGACATCCGTCTTGCGGACGCATTTCTGTCATCGCTTACCCCCGCCCTCCTCCGTGCAGAGCGTCCACTGGCGCTAAAGACGTATGAGTCGATCATCTACTCGGTGGACGACGCGGGTAGCGAAGGTGAGCGCGACATCTACCGACGGTATGCGGCGGAAATGGAGCCGCTGTTGTCAGACGAAAGCCTGAATCAGCTCATCGAGCAACCGCGAGATGCATCGCCAGAGACATGGACCTTCGCCGATAGCGCCGGGGCATTTGCGCGAGCGTGGTGGAGCCGGCTCGATCCGATTCCGTCTACAGAGACGAACGAACGGATGGAAGAGCACGTGGCCCGCAGCATACATGCGCGTCAGGCGTACCGCTGCCCACACCGTGCAAGTGGTCTGGACGACCGCGGCATCACCTACATTCGGTTCGGCGAGCCACGTCGGACGAAGGTCATCGACTACGAGGACTCGGAGTTTCGTGAAGAGGTTTTCCGCTTCGGCGTCGCGGTTGCTCCTCGGGAATTCCCGGACAACGAGTTGTGGCGCTACGACTCACTTGCCGACGTGGGCTACTACATCTTTACGGAAAACAACCGGCAGTGCTACGAGAGCTCCGGCGCCTTAGACCTTCTGCCATCCCGACTCTACCAGAACCGGGGCCGAACGGATCGTGCGCAAAATATTTCGTATTCGGCGCTCATGGCACTCCGGTACATCTTTTCAGAGCTCGCGCTCTTCCATCCTGACTTCTCTCCGGTGTACTCGGAAATCTCCCGGTACGCCACCTATCAAGAGTCGCGCGCATCGGCCGCCGAGGTACGCGACAAGCTGTCGGCCGAGCAGGAAACGAATCAGAAGATTTACACGCAATCCGAGTCGGAAACAGTCGGGACGGGCTTAGGGCAAACACGAACGGTTTCGTCCTCCTCTAACTTCGGCATCGACTCGCCCGTCGGCTTCGTTCGGACGATGGCGACAACGATCCGACAGCAGGACCATGCGACGCGCTATCAACGCTCGAAGGATATGCCGCGTCACGCAACGGATCTGCTCGCTGCATCGGCTGCATTACCTGTGTCCGTCCGCACGCCACGCTTCCTCAACTCCGACGGTTCGACCCGAGTGGAAGTCTACTGGGGCGTCCAAACGAGTCACCTTCGCGGAGCTCAACCGGCCGTGCGGCCGTCCATGCTTATGTTCAGCGCCGTGCAGTACGACGCAGAGCACGAATCTACCGACCGCGTCGACCGGCGCCACTTTGTGGACATTGAGTCTCTGAACGGAAATACGATCTTTGCCTCGAGCCCGATTTCGTTCGACAGCCGCTCGTGGTTGGTTCACCTTGGCCTCGAGTGGTCTCAATTCGAGGTCCGCTCCACCACGTCCGGCTCGACCCGGCTCGGCAAGCGACTGCGCCAGACGACGATCCGAGCCGACTCCCTGCGCCCCATCCGCGCCACACCCGACCGCCTGGCGATGAGTGATCTTCGTGCCATGGTCTCGCCGTCGGGGACGCCGGCAGACGCGATCGCTTTTCCCTTCTCCACGATCGGGCCAGATACACCGCTCCTCCTGTACTTCGAACTCTACCATCTCGCCTACGACGAGGACGACCAGACGCGCTACACCATCTCGTACGAGGTCGAGGCCGAAACGCAGGGCGGCTGGACACGGCTGTTCGGAGACGACGTTCGGAAGACGAGTACAGAGGCGGAATACACGACATCGGCGCGCCGAACGGAGGAATACATCTACCTGGACCTCACGCAATTGAGGCAAGAGAAGAATCAAGATGTACGGGTGACTGTCCGTGCCACCGACACCGTGACGGGCGTATCCGCGTCTCGCACCACGGAGTTCGAACTCGTCGGGAGCGATGCACTGAAGTGATCGGTTTCGTTCAACATCACCTTCAGACAAGAAATGGGCGGCGTCAGTATCATCCTGACAGCCGCCCATTTCTCTACGATCCTGCATTCATCTGCGAGGGTCAATACCCCGCGACAGTGCCGTCTTTCCGCATCTCGGTGCCACCCCAGTACACGCCCTCCTCCGGGTCCCACATGATGGCCTGGTAGCCGCCGTAGCCTCCGGCGTCGATCTCGACAGCATGACCGCGGCCCCGAAGCGCGTTCACGACGTTCTGCGACACGCCGCTCTCCAGATGTAGCGTGCCGCGCCCTTCCATGACCTCACCCGTGGGTGACGTGCTGCCGCGGTGGCGGTACCGGGCTGCATCGCCGGCTTCCTGTACGTTCATGCCGAAGTCGACCATGTTGCAGATCACCTGCACGTGGCCCTGCGGCTGCATCGCTCCGCCCATCACGCCGAAACTAAGCCACGGTTTGCCGTCCTTTTTGGCAAAAGCCGGAATGATCGTGTGGAAAGGCCGCTTGCCGGGCTCGTAGACGTTCGGATGGCCTTTTTCCATCGTGAACAGGGCCCCTCGGTCCTGCAGCATGAAGCCGAGCCCATCCGGCACCAGACCGCTTCCCATGCCCGCGTAATTGCTCTGAATGAGCGACACCATCATGCCGTTTTTGTCGGCGACCGTCATGTAGATCGTGTCGCCTTCCTCCAGCCGCTCGCTCACGACGGCGCGCGGCTCGCCGTGACCCGGTTCACTCAGCACGCCATCCATCTTAATCATCGATCGGCGCTCGGCGGCGTACTCTTCCGAAAGCAGTTCGTCGATGGGGATGTCGGCGAAGTCCGGGTCCGCGTAGAACCGGGCGCGATCCTCGAACACGAGCTTTTTGGCCTCGGTCTGGACGTGCAGGTAGTCGGTGCTGTTGTGACCCATGTCCTCAAGGTCATATGCCTCCAGAATTTGCAGCATCTGAAGCGCCGCGATGCCCTGCCCGTTCGGCGGAAGCTCGAACACCTCGACGCCGCGGTACGTGACGCTCTCCGGCTCCACCCAGTCGGCCGTGTGGTCCGCGAGATCCTGCGCGGTGAGGTGCCCACCGATGCGCTCCATATACGCGTCGATCGTTTGAGCAATCTCGCCCTCGTAGAAGGCGTCGGCTCCGTTCTCCGCGATCATCTCAAGCGTGCTGGCAAGGTCCGGATTGCGAAACATCTCGCCTTCCTTCGGGGCGCGCATCTCGCCGTCCTCCCCTTCGATCAGGTAGGTGTCTCGCCAGTTGTCGTCCATCAGCGTGCCCTGCTCCTCGTAGTACTCAAACGCTCGGATGTTGCTCGCCCAGTAATAGGCGATGACCTGGGAGAGCGGGAAGCCATCCCGGGCGTACTGAATCGCCGGCGCCAGGTTGTCCGCCATGGAGCGCTCGCCGAACCGCTCGTGCAGCTTGTCCCAGCCGCTAACCGTACCCGGGACACTTACCGGTAGCGTTCCGACAAGCGGAATCTCGTCACGGTCGCCTAGCTCATCCTTCAGCTCATCGTACGAAAGGTTCTGCGGGGAGCGGCCGCTGGCGTTCAGTCCGTACACCTCGTCCGTTTCCGGATCGTAGACGATAGCGTACAGGTCGCCGCCGATGCCATTGCCGGTTGGCTCGACCAGTCCGAGCACGGCGTTGGCAGCAATCGCCGCGTCCACGGCGTTGCCGCCCTGCTTCATCACGTCCACGGCCACCTGAGAGGCCAACGGCTGGCTCGTCGCCGCGATGCCGTTTGGAGCAACGACGGGGCTCCGGGCGAACGAGGCGCCGGTCAGACGATCGCCGCCGCCATCCCCGTTCTGAGCAAGCGCGGACGAGGGCACTCCTACGAGGATAGCGACAATAAGAACAAGCGTCGTGGAAATGCGAGAAGACATGATCTGCTGGGATCCGTGAGAGAGTCGGGCGCCTGCAAGATGCGCACAAGTGCTTAAATGATCATGTACCGGCGCCCGTTTGGACGGAGGAATTACGTTTGGGGGGATGGAGTCTGCTCCCGACCGCCGTGGGGGGAATTGGCGCATTGCGATGCGCCGCTACGGGGGATGTGGTTTCCTACACCCTTGTCTGCAGGTTTATCACCTTCACACTTCCATACTTTCACACTTCCATACTTCCACACTTCCACACTTCCATACTTCCACACCTCACCGCTGTCCCCGGACGGTGATGCTTTCGATGGCGCCGCCGTCGCGGAAGGTGGCGACCTCCTCCTTGGAAGCGCGTTTCAGCAAGGCTTCGTCGGGCACGTCAATCGTTTTGCGCCGCAGCACCTCGACATTCTCGAACCCGGCTTCTTCGAGTAGCTCCAGATAGTCGTCTTCCTCGATCGCACCGCCGACGCATCCGGCGTACATCTCTGCGGAGCGGCGGACCGCGTCGGGGAGCTGTCCTCGGACTACGATGTCGGAGACGCAGAAGTGTCCGCCGGGTGCAATCACGCGGTACATTTCTGCAAAGGCCGTCGGCTTATCGGGCACGAGGTTCAGGACGCAGTTGCTAATCACAACGTCGAACTGCTCGTCCTCAAGTGGCAGGTCTTCGATGTCGCCCTCAAAGAACTCTACGTTGTCGAACCCGAGGGACGCGGCGTTGGCCCGCGCTTTCTTGATCATCTCGGGCGTCATATCCACGCCGACGACCCGGCCATCCGGTCCTGCAATGTGACGCGCCGTGAAGGCATCCAGGCCGGCGCCGGAGCCCAGATCGAGCACGGCGTCCCCCGGCTGGATGTTAGCAAGGTCCGTCGGCACGCCGCATCCGAGTTGCATGTCGGCCTCCGCCACGTAGCCCTCGACATCGTCGTAGTCGTCGCCGATCATGGTGACTTCTAGCTCGTCATCGCCGGAACAGCAACAGGACGAACCGTCGCCTTGCTCCTTGCTGCGGGCGATGGCGGCGTACTTCTCGCGAACACTGGCTTTTACGTCGTCTGGGGTTGTCATGAGACTGCTGGTTCGTTGTGGATTGTGGGTTGTGGGTTGGATTTGGCCCGGACCAATCTGGGATTTTCGTAGATAGCGCCACCATGCACCGCTCGGTTAAATCAACGGCGCGCGATGAACTAAGCATCCGGAGCTGATACGAAGGTCTGATCGATCCAAGAGATCAGGTCGTCGCGGACGGAGCGGAAGGCGTTGAGGCGCTCTTCGTCGCTCCCGGTCGCGGCCGACGGATCGGGGAAACTCTTGTGCATCACCTGCTCTGCGTGAACGACGGGGCACGTCTCTTTTGCGTGATCGCATACGGTGACGACGATATCCTTGTCGACGTCCACCAGGTCATCCAGCGTCTTCGAGTGATGACCCGAAAGGTCGATACCGATCTCGTTCATGACGGCGATCGCGAACGGCCGGACGTGCGTGCGCTCCGTCCCGGCACTGTAGACGTCGTACCGGTCGCCGGCGACGTGACGCAAGTAGCCCTCCGCCATCTGCGAGCGGGCGGAGTTATGCGTGCAAACGAAGACGACCGAGCGGGAAGGTTCAGTGGATGACATCGCAGTTCGTTGGGAGCGAAGAGGTTCGACGGCTGGCGAATCACAACGTATATCGAAAGTCTTCGATATACCCGATCAAACAAAAAAACGGAGCGGCTTTCCGATAGGTGTTCTACGCAGAAACAGCGTCACGCACGGTGGAAAAGCGATCCATGAGGTCAGACAGTCCGGTAAAAGCGTTGGGCACCACACGGTGGTAGACAAACTGGCCGTCTCGGCGACTGCGGATCAGACCTGCATCGCGCAGCACTTTGAGGTGATGCGAGATCGTCGGCTGGCTGAGATCGAAGTGCTCGGTGAACTCACAGACGCAAATTTCGCCGCCGCCGCTGTAAATCATCTCGACCATCCGTAGCCGCACTGGATTTGCGAGGGCCTTGAACCGGTCGACGGAGTGCTCAACATCCGCATCCCGCAGGCGATCATCCGAAACGTCTTCACTACTGCAACAGGTCATTCTCGATCGGCCAGAGGATTCGGTCGTGAGCGCTGTGATGATATATTGACATCTTTCTATATGGTTTCGCGATCTGCAGATCGCCCACAGAATTCGGGTCAAACGTCCCACCGCCTACACGCCCCAACTCAGAAAGTCACTGCACCTCTGGAGCAAAGCTCTGAGCGAACGGGCGGTCGAGGTCCTCAAGCTGAATGCGAATGAAGCCGTGATCGGTCGCCGCGTGGCACTGGTTGCAGGCATTCGACAGCGTCGTCAACTGTTCGCGCGCGCCGCTCCAGTCGCCCTCGTCGACGTAGGAATCCAGGGCTTCCACCTCCGGCACAAGAATTTCATTCGTCAGCTTGCCGACCTCGTAGCCCTCGTAGACCGGCGCCTCCATCTGAATCGTCTCGAGCGTCTCCTCCAGCTCGTGGAGGTAGAACTCGGACAGCTCACCGTTTTCCGCGTCCACAGCCAGAGCCGTCTTGTGCGTCCACCGCTGCACACGGCTCATATAGATGGCGAGCTCCGCCTCCTCTTCGCCGTGCTCTTCATCTTCTGCCGCCGCGTCGTGGCCGGTCTCTTCGTGCGCCTGTTGCGACTGCGCCGACGCCTCGCGCACGGTACCCGACTCGTCGGTGTCCGCTGAACAGGCCGGGAGCACGAGCATCCCGATCAAAGCAAGTATTATCAGATGACGTTCTGTAGAAAGGACGTGGTTCACGATCGGGCGGGCGATTACGATGAGATAAGTGTAGACATATTCTAAATAAGGACAACACGGAGGCGCGTCAAGTGCCTTCACGGGAAGAGTGAATTCCGTTTTCCTGGAGATCCGCCATCAAAAAAGCTTTGAGCGGCAGGATCTTGCAAGTGTCACTATCCTAATTTAGACTTGGTATAGATAAACATAAAGCCCTCAGCGAGAACCTCTGATTGATGACTCTCCTCGACGATCCACCTGCGCGTTCGGCCTCCGAACGACAAGCACCCGCTTCGCGTCGCCCCTCGGCGCTACTGCAACGCGTGCATCAAGCTCTTCCCGTCCGCCTCTTCATCTGGCTCCTCCTGTGTTTATTGACCGTCCCCGCCGCCGCGCAGGAGACGGCGACCGGTCGGATTGTGGGAACCGTTGCTGAAGCCACCACCGGCGAAACGGTCGAAGGCGCAAACGTCGGGCTTCGCGGCACAACCCTCGGCGCAGCCACCGGCGTCGACGGCACCTACGCGATTGAGGAGGTCCCGGCAGGCACGTACGTGATCCAGGCATCGTTCATCGGATATGAAACGGCGCAGCGCGAAGTTACCGTCGAAGAAGGCGAAACGACGACGGCCGACTTCCGCTTCACGCAGGACGACGTCGAATTGCAGGGCGTCGAGGTGATCGGACGACGCGCCCGCGGCTATGAGGCCGACTACAGCTTCGTGGCGACCAAGTCTGCGACCCCGCTCGAAAACGTGCCGCAGTCCATCTCAGTCATTACAAAAGAGGTCCTCGACGATCAGCAAGTCTACCGGCTCGATGAGGCGCTCCGAAATGTGAGCGGCGTCAACACGTTTTCCGGATACAACGATTACACCGCCCGCGGCTTCCGCACCTCCGGCGGCAGTTCCTCCGATGCCCGCCTTATCAACGGTCTGAAGGGCGGCTTCTCGTTTTGGACCAGCCCGATCCTGCCCCACATCGAGCGGGTGGAGATCATCAAAGGCCCTGCATCGGCCCTCTTCGCCAACACGAACCCGGGCGGCACGATCAACCTCGTGACGAAAAAGCCGCTTCGCACGTCCCGGCAGTCGCTCAACTTCACGCTCGGGAGCTACGACACCTACCGCTCCACGGCCGACTTCACCGGCCCGCTCAACGACGACGGCACGGTTCTCTACCGCCTCAACCTGGGCTACGAGAACGCAAAATCCTTCCGCACACTTCAGTTCAACGAGTCGTACCTCATCGCGCCGTCGGTGTCGTTCATCCCGAACGAGCGAACGCGCGTGAACGTCGATCTCGTCTACTCGGATCTCGACTCCCGCCTCGACCGCGGCCAGCCGATCTTCGACCAGAGCGACGACCTGACGTCGACGCCTATCAGCTTTGCGCTGAGTCAGCCGGGCGACTACATGCACAACACGAACTTCCACGTCACGGCCTCGCTCAGCCACGAGTTCACGGACTGGCTTGAGCTCAACAGCTCGTACATGAAGTTCCGCTACGACCAGGACCTGGAGGAGCACCGCACCAGCAATGTTTTCCTCCCTAATGACCCGACCGTCCTCCAGCTCGCGTTCATTAAGCGGGACCAGGAACGCACGGTCGACAACGTGACGAACTACCTTACCGCCGAGTTTACCACCGGTCCGGTGACCCACGAAGCACTGGGTGGTGTGGACTTCTTCCAGCAAGACGATAACCGAACGCAGTGGGGCGCACGCGGCGCCGATCAATTCATTCTTGAGGACGGAACGCAGACGCCGGGTGGAAATGTCGGCAACTTCGACCTCGAAGATCCGGTCTACACGATCGAGGGCCGTAATTCGTCGACCTACGAAGCCAACTGGTTCTCGCAGGCCCGTACGTCCGACCCGATCCGCTCGCGCACCTATGGCGCCTACATCCAGGATCAGCTTTCCTACGGCCCCGTCCGCCTGCTGCTCTCGCTCCGCCACGAGTGGTACCGCGACATCCTCCCCGACGAGCAACTCGAGGGTCTGCGTGGCGCATTCCCCAACGTAGATAACACCGCGTCGCAGTCCACCTGGCTCCCGCGGATCGGTGGCGTCGTGGAAGTCACCGACGGCATCAACGTGTACGGCACCTACGCCGAGGGCTTCGAGCCGCAGACGGCCGAGTCGGTGCTGAACCCGCAGCTCGGCGGCCCCTTCGACCCGCAGCAGAGCAACGTCGTGGAAGGCGGCACGAAGGCGCGTCTGCTGAACGGCCGGCTGCTTGCCACCGCCGCAGTCTACCAGATCACCAAGCAAAACGTCCTGGTAAATGCCAATGACTCCGCCAATCCGCAGCGGCTGGAGCAGCGAGGCGAGGAGCGTGCCCGCGGCGTGGAACTCGAAGTCGCGGGCGAACCGGTGCCGGGACTCCGCCTGACCGCCAACTACGCCTACAACCGCGCCGAAATCACGGAGTCGGCCGATCCGAGCGAAGTCGGCCGGATCAAAGAAAACGCCCCGGAGCACGCGGGCGGCTTCTGGGGCACCTACACGGTGCAGTCCGGCGCCCTGACCGGCCTCGGATTCGGCGGCGGCATGCAATTCGTCACCGAGCGCAACACGTTCGAGGAGACACTGCAGCTGCCCGGCTATACCATCTGGGATGCAACGGTTTTCTACACCGTCAATAGCTTCAAAATCAAGGCGACCGTGAAGAACGCGACGGACGAGACGTACTGGACCGGCGGCTATAACTACGGCCGGATCTATCCAGGCGCCCCGCGGACCGCGCTCTTGAGCATCGGCTACACGTTCTAGCCATCGACTCATGCTCACGTTACGGAGGACGGCGCTGATGCGTCGTCCTCTTCTAATTTGCAGACGACGATAGCCCCCCATGTTTTCGAACTGGAGAAAAACGCTGTTTCGGCTTCACGGCTGGATCGGCATCAACCTCGGCCTACTGCTGTTTGTGATTTGCCTGTCAGGGACGGTAGCGGTCTTCTCAAACGAGATCGACTGGCTGCTGAACGACGACCTGCGCGCCGAGGCGACCGATGAGCCCATTGCCTGGGACGAGATCGAGGCGTCGATCGATGAGACATTTCCGGATGGCGTCAACCTCGGGATGTACGCCCCACTCGAGCCGGGTTTCGCCGCGCGGGCGTACGTCGCACTGCCGGACGGTCAGACGCGAAAGGCGTACTTTCACCCGAAAACCGGCGAACTGCAGGGACACACGAGTTTCTTCAACACGCAGCGCTTCTTTCGGAGCTTCCACCGCCGCTTCTTCGACGGCGACCGTGGGATCGTCCTCGTCACGTTGATGGCAATCCCACTTCTCTTTTCCGCCCTCAGCGGATTGCTCTACTACAAAGGATGGCTGAAGCAGCTCTTTACCGTTCGCCGCGACAAGGGCCGGCGCCTGTTCGGCTCCGACCTCCACAAGGTCGCGGGCATCTGGGGATTGCTATTTACGATCTTGATCGCCGCTACCGGCATATTCTACTTCACGGAGGTCGTCTTTACGGGCACCGGAAACTACCAGGCGCTCCACGCGGAGCCGCTGCCGAACGTCCCGGCTGAGACGCTCCCCGACTATGGCGGTCGGGCGACGATGCTCTCTGCCGGCGTGCTCGCTGACCGTGCGCGAGCCGCCCTCCCCGGACTCGACGTACGCGGCGTGCGCCTTCCGCTCGGTCCAACGGATGCCGCCTCTGTGACCGGACAAATGGGCAACCCGATCACCCGCGACCGCGCCAATGAGGTCCACGTCAATCCATACACCGGCGCGGTGTTGGGCGTACAACGCAGTAGCGAGCTGGGCGTCGTGCCGTTCATCACCGACGCGGCGGATCCACTTCACTTCGGCTACTTCGGGAGCTTTTGGACCAAGGCGCTCTGGTTCGTCTTCGGTCTCATGCTGTCCTTCTCGATCCTGACCGGCGCGTACGTCTGGGTCGTACGGTCGGAGCCCTCGCACCGCACGGCGAAGGCGGACCGTGAGGATGGACTTTCGCTCCGCCCCTTCCCCTGGCTGCGGGGTGCGGTGGTTTCTGTCGCACTGACGCTGGTCTACTGTGGCGTCGTGGTGTCCTCGACCATCGACGGCATCCAGTACTACGCTCCGCAGAACACCGGCCACGTCCCCGTCACGTCTATAGCCAATGGAGACCTTCGGGCGGATCTGCTATGCACGAAGCCGTGCGATTTACAGGACGGGTCGACGATGGCCCTTCGATTCGAGGGCAAGGACATGCCGAACCCGAAGGCTGTCACCCTCACCACGGCCGACGGTGACACCATCTCCCTTAATGCGTACCAGCAATACCATCGCGGAGAGGTGACCACCGCACCCGGGACAGCGATGACGCTCAGCCTTGCGACGTGGGACGCACCGCCCGTTCAAAAACAGTTCGAGGCTCCGTCGCCCGTTCCAGACGACCAAATGACGACCGCCGCGGCCTGGCCCGAGGCGGCACCCGGCGTCTGGTGGGTCGTGGGCGGCTTCGTCCTACTCACCGTGAGCAGCATCGGCACCTGGTTGTGGGGCGTCTGGCGAGCCTTCCAGAGCTCGCAGTCGAAAATGCAACGGAAACGCCGACGGTCCACCACACCACGTCCAGACGTGAAGCTTCCCCCCACGGCGTGACATGCTCCAACAGGCTCGTTACGGAGTAGGCGAAAAAGGCACATGATCTGGCTTGATTCTTCTATGGGCAGCCCCTACCCTGCAAGCTACATTTGATATGATCCCACGTCTTCTCCGGCTGCACGTTCGCGGTGCAGCAACGACGGCCATACCGGCCAACGTTCGGGGGAAGCCCGGTGAAATTCCGGCACTGTCGCGCAACGGTGAGAGTCCGAATGCCCGCTGAGAAGACGATCACACCCGGCCGAGCTTGTTTCTGCGTGCCGGTCGGGACCCCTACGCGTCATAGGGCCCGTGGTCTCTGAGTGTGGAGAAGAAGTGCGTTGGTATGCCCGGCTCGACTGTGTTTGCATGACACGTCGCGCGACCCTCTCGGCGTGCCGACCTTCGTCTCTTCCGCTCTGTGGCCTTTGGCGCGTTGACGCTCAAGGTTATCGTCTTACACAGAGCCCGCTTATGCCCGCCCCCTCGTCCGCCGTCGCCTCCTCTCCGGCCAAAGAACCATCTTCGCGCAGCCTCTTCACGCCGCGCGTCCATCTGAAGCCGCACGACTACCCGCATCTGCTCGATTTCAAGACGGCGATCCGCCGGTCGTACTGGGTCCACGACGAGTTCAACTTCGAGGGCGACGTACAGGACTTCCGCGTCAACTGTACGGACGTCGAGCGGAGCGTCATCAAGAAGACGATGCTCGCCATCGCGCAGATCGAGGTATCGGTCAAAACGTTCTGGGCCGATCTCTACCAGCGCCTCCCGATTCCCGAGATCGGCGCCGTGGGAATGACCTTCGCGGAGTCGGAGGTCCGGCACATGGACGCGTACTCGCACCTGCTGGAACGCCTCGGGCTAAACGATGCCTTCCGCGAGATCGACGAGATCCCAGCCATCCGCGACCGGATCGACTACCTCGACGACGCGCTCCAGCGGGCGAAAGACGGACGCGACCGCGAGCTGGCATTCTCCATCCTCCTCTTCTCGATCTTCGTCGAGCACGTCAGCCTCTTCAGCCAGTTTCTCATCATGCTCTCGTTCGACAAGCACGAGAAGCGGTTCAAGGGCGTCGCGAACGCTGTCGAGGCGACATCGAAGGAAGAGCAGATCCACGGCCTCTTCGGCATCGAACTGATCGACCTGATGCGCGAGGAGCGTCCAGAATGGTTCGGTCCGGGCTTCGAGGACGACGTGCAGGCCGCCTGCGAGAAAGCCTACAAGGCAGAAATGAAGATCCTCGACTGGATCTTTGCCGAAGGAACGCTCGACTTCCTGCCGCGCCCGGTCATCGACACGTTCCTCCGCGACAAGTTCAACCAGGCGCTCGACAACGTGGACATCGAGCCGCTCTTCGACGTGGATGCCGACCGCCTCGCCGAGACGCGCTGGTTCTACGAGGAAATCCTGCTCACGAAGGGCAACGACTTCTTCTCCAAGCGCGGCACCAGTTACTCGAAGATGACCCAGAGCGTCAGCGGCGACGACCTTTTCTAGACAGCGGTATCCGGGGGTTCGATGCAACCTTCGAATCCCGTTTTCCGGACGCGCCACCGAACTCCTCCTCGGCTGTCAGGCTCGACGCCCGACGCGAAAACCTCTTTTCTTACTACTCCGCCTATGCCCGCCACTGCAACAACCGAACGCGCACCTTTTCACTGGCTGAACGACGACATCCGGACGTTCCTCCGTCGCGGCTACCTGCTCGACGGCGTGACAGCGGAAGAGCGCGTCCGCCAGATCGCCGACCACGCCGAGTCCATCCTCGGGATTGACGGCTTCGGCGACACCTTCTTCGAATACGTCGGCCGCGGCTACTACTCGCTGGCCTCCCCGATCTGGTCCAACTTCGGGCTCAACCGCGGCCTTCCGATCTCCTGCTTCGGCTCGCACATCGAGGACTCGATGGACTCGATCCTCGACACGCACGCGGAGGTCGGGATGATGACGAAAGTCGGCGGCGGCACGTCCGGCTACTTCGGCGAACTGCGTCCGCGCGGGGCAGCCATCAAGAATAACGGCACGACGAACGGCACCTACCCCTTCGCGCAGCTCTTCGACACGATCATCAACGTCGTGTCGCAGGGGGAAACGCGCCGCGGCCACTTCGCCGGCTACATCGACATCGAGCACCCGGACGTCGACGAGTGGCTCAACATTCAGTCGGACGGCGACGCCATCCAGACGATGTACTACGGCGTGGTCGTGGGCGACGAGTGGATGGAGGCGATGATCGAGGGCGACGCCGACAAGCGGGCGCTGTGGGCGCGCGTGATCGAGGCGCGGATGAACCATGGCATCCCATACATCCTCTTTCGCGACAACATCCAGCGCGGCCGGCCGCAGGTATACAAGGACAAGGGCTACGACGTCCGCGCCAGCAACCTCTGCAGCGAGATCGCGCTTCCCGCGACGGCCGACGAAAGCTTCGTCTGCTGCCTCTCCTCCATGAACGCGCTGCACTACGACGACTGGAAGAACACCAATGCCGTCGAGGTCATGACCTTCTTCCTCGACGCGGTGATGCAAGAGTTCATCGACGGCGCCTCCGGCACCAAGCACATGGAGCGAGCCGTCCGCTTTGCAAAGCGGCACCGCGCAATCGGCATCGGCATCCTGGGCTGGCACTCGTACCTGCAGTCGAAGCGCATCCCGTTCGAATCGATGGACGCGAACATGCAGGGCGCGGAAATAGCGAAGACCATCAAGGAGCGCTCCTACGCCGCGTCGGCGGATCTAGCCGACCGGTTCGGCGAGCCGGAGGTGCTCGAAGGCTACGGCCGGCGCAACGCCACCACGATGGCCGTCGCTCCCACCAAGTCCAGCAGCTTCATCCTGGGGCAGGTGAGCCCATCGATCGAGCCGATCAAGAGCAATTACTTCGTGCAGGACCGCGCGAAAGCGAAGGTCACCTACAAGAACCCGTACCTGCAGGATCTGCTCGAGGAGAAAGGCTGCAACACGGAGGCAGTGTGGGACGACATCGCACTCCGCGACGGCTCCGTGCAGCACCTCGATGTGCTCACCGACGAGGAGAAGGCGGTCTTCAAGACGTTCAGCGAGATCAGCCAGATGGAGATCATCAATCAGGCCGCGAGCCGGCAGAAGCACATCGACCAGTCGCAGTCCCTGAACCTGGCGATCGACCCGTCGAACACGCCGGTGAAGGAGATCAACAAGCTCTACATCGAGGCATGGCGGTCCGGCGTCAAGTCGCTCTACTACCAGAACGGCGTCAACGCCGCGCAGAGCCTCTCCCGAGAGCTCCTCGCCTGCCGGAGTTGCGAAGGGTGACAACGTATCGAGTTCAAGGGTCACGGTTCACCGTTCAAGGTTCGCAGACCCGGATCGCATCGCGTCCCCAAACGCTCTTTCACACTTCCAACCTTCCGCACTTTCACACTTCGACACGTCCACACCTTCAAACCGGAAAGCCATGCCTGCGATCTCGACACCGGTGTCCGATACTGACCTCGAAAGGGATGCCGAGACGCGCCTCGTCCATGCCGTTTTTCCCGGAGACACGAACCACTATCACACGCTCTTCGGGGGGACGGCGATGGCGTGGATGGATCAGGCGGCGTTTATCTGCGGGACGCGGTGGTGCCGGACGAAGGTCGTAACGGTTCACTCCAGTGAGATCGACTTCAAGCACCCGGTGCCGGAGGGCACGATCGTGGAGCTGGTGGCCCGCGTGACGGATACCGGGCGCACGTCGCTCACGGTCCGCGTGGAAATGTTTATCGAGCCGATGGACCGCCGCGAACGCACGCTGGCGTGCAGCGGCCAGTTCGCGATGGTCTCGCTCGACGAAAACGACGAGCCCCTCGAGGTGCCAGCGCGGTAAGGTTCAGAGTTCAGGGTTCAGGGTTCAGGGTTTCCAAGGGGGAATCACCCTCAAACGTGGGCGCAAAACCACACGTGAGCGACGCACGGCCGTGCGTCGCTTTTTTTATTTCCGGTTTCCTTTACGGAAATATCCGTTTCCGCCCCTGGCCATCCCCCCACCTCACACCCCTTCCCCCACGCCCCCTTTCCCACATCCATACTTCCAAACTTTCATACTTCCAGACCTTCCGCCGGTCGCTTCCGGCACAAATGTCTTCATTTCAATTACACATACCGGAGTGTAAACTCTTCCTAGACATCCCGTGTCGGAGTGAGGTGAAGGGCCGGAGCAGACGTTCTTCCCCGTGAAGCGCTGATTCGGGCCGCCCCCGCCGACCTCTTTCCTCATCTGTAATCGGACGCTCACCCGTGACTTCAGCGGCGGCAACCCAGCCCAGCGTTGCATTCCAGGATCTCGTAGAAACGCACAAAAAGCGGGTCTACTACCTGGCTCTCGACCTGACCGGCAACCACCACGACGCCGAGGATCTGGCGCAGGAGGTCTTCATCAAGGCCTTCCGCGCGATGGATTCGTTCCGCGGCGACGCGAAAGTGTTCACGTGGCTCTACCGGATTGCGGTCAACACGCACCTGAACCGCCGCCGCAAGAAGGCGGTGCGGCACATGCACCTCAAGGAAGACTTCGACCGCGAGGTCGACGACTCCGGCGCCCTTCCCGATACCGACGAACAGGCCCAGCGGCAGCAGATGCAGTCGCACATCGAGGCTTCCCTCGAGGCCCTTTCGCCGCGCGAGCGGTCCGCGTTCGTCCTGAAGCACATGAACGGTCTCACCATCAAAGACACGGCTGCCGCGATGGATGTCGCGCCCGGCACCGTAAAGAGCCTGCTGTATCGCGCGACCCGCAAGCTTCGCGATGAACTCGCCTTCTACCGCGATGACCTGTAGAGACCGCTCCCTGCCCCACCCGACGATCTTTTCCTACCATGAGTGACGCCTGCTCTACATACAAGCCGTTGATGACCGAGGCGCTGTTCGATGAACTATCGGCCGCGGACCGGCAACGCCTGGACGCCCACCTGGAGAACTGCCCGCGCTGTGCTGAGGAGTTCGCCTCGCTGCAGTCCACGCTCCAGGTGACCGCGCAGTACGAGCGACCGGAACGGTCAGAAGCATACTGGGACGCCTTCAGCGATCGCCTGTATGACCAGATCGATCGCGAAACGGCCCGATCCGGTTCTCTGCGAGCGGCGACCGCCCCAGAGGAAGCATCCTGGACCGATCGGCTCCGCTCATGGTGGGCGTCGCGTCCCGCGCTGATCCCATCAACCGGGATGCAGTGGGTGCTTCAGGGCGCGCTCGCTCTCCTGCTGGTCGCTGCTGGACTCGCGATCGGCCGTGTCACGGCCCCGGCTCCCACACCCGCCGACCGCCTCGCCGAAACCTCCGGTCCCGGCACCGACCCGCTGCTGACGCCCATTGCCACGGGCCAGAGTCAGAGGAACGTGGAGCCCCGACTCATGGGCGTCGAGGACATCACGTACGACGTAACGGATGGCTCCGTCGAGATCCGCTACAACACGACGAACGACGTGGTTGTCCGTGGCAAACCGGAAGATCCAAAAATCCAGCGTCTGCTCCGCGCCGCGTTGCTCGACGAAAGCAATCCCTCCTCGCGCCTCCACGCGGTGAAAACGCTTGAAGCCGCCCAGCCGAGCGCTGACGCCGAACTCGTGAACGCCCTGACGTACCTCGTTCGCGACCAGTCGAACCCCGACATGCGACTTCGCGCGGTCCGGGCGCTCCGGCGACTTCATCAATCCCGACCGATGAGCGAGTCCACCCGCGGCGTGCTCGTCAACGTGTTGCTCGAAGCAGAGCTTCCCGCGCTTCGCATCGAGGCGCTGGAGTCGCTCACGAACGACGCCACAATGTCTCCGGAGCAGCCATCCGCCGGTGAGAATGCCGTACCGAGCTACCTGTATCAGGCGCAGTCCGACTCCAACGGATACGTGCGCTACCGCGCCAACGAATTGCTCCAACAGATTCGGGCCGACGGCGAAAGCCTGTAATGCCGATGCGCTTTCGGTCTCTCCATCCATACATTTTTACCCAGCATCCGTCCATGACACCTTTCGTTCGCACCTCCATATTCTGTGTGGTTCTCCTAGCACTCGTGATCGGCATTCCGACCGCGCAGGCGCAGGATCTCCAGCGTGAAGGCAATGGCTTCGTTAATGTCAGCACCAAAACATTCGAGGTCGGCCCGGGCGGTACGCTCGACATCTCGACCAAGGGCGGCCCCGTTGTCGTCGTCGGGAGCGACCGGCAGAACGTCGAGGTCGAGGAAACCATCCGGGTTCGCACCACGAGCCGTCGCGACGCCGAGTCGACCGTGGCGAACACGGAGGTAGAATACGACGTCAGCGGCTCCACGCTCTCGATTCGCACGCCTGGCGGCTGGAGCCGGTCCGGCGTTATGATCGGATTCGAGGTCCGCGTCCCGAGACGCTTTACCGTAACGGCGTCCACGGCAGGGGGCCCGGTGTCGATCGAAAACATCGAGGGTCGCGTCGACGGAAAAACCTCTGGTGGGCCGGTCTCCTTCGAAGACATCACGGGCGACGCCGACGCGAAGACATCCGGCGGCCCGGTGAGCCTCGACAATATTACCGGTAACGCGACCGCCAAGACGAGCGGTGGACCGATCCGCGCCGAGTCAATCGGCGGCGAACTGGACGCGAAAACCTCGGGCGGACCGATCTCCATCGAAGACGTGGGTGCCGACGCGAGCATCGAGTCGGCCGGCGGTGGCCTGAGCGCCATCAACGTGCGCGGCTCGCTAAACGCTCGCACGGCCGGCGGCGACGTCGAGGTCGAGCAGGTCACCGGTGATGTGGAGGCGAAGACGTCCGGGGGGGACATCGAACTCATGTCGATCGGCGGATCGCTCACGGCAAGCACCGCGGGCGGCGACATCGAGGGCAGCGACTTTGGTGGCCGCGTGGAGGCGACGACGCGAGCCGGCGACATCGAACTCACCGGCGTCCGCGGCAGCGTGGACGCGGAAACGTCCGTCGGCGACATCGAGATTCAGATGCTCTCCCCCGGCAGCGACGACTCCTCGTTCCGCACCTCGCACGGCGACGTGGAGCTCGTGCTTCCGTCCGACATCGCAGTGAACCTCGACATTGAGGTCACCAGCGACTGGGGCGGCCGGCTCGACCGCGACGACATCACCAGCGACTTCCCGATCACGATCGAAACGGACCGCGACGAGGACCTCCTCCGCGCCTCGGGCGACCTGAACGGCGGCGGCCCGACGATCGTCATCCGCACCCGCGGCGGCTCGGTGGACGTCCGGAAAGAACAGTGATCTTTGGGGGATGAGGTTTGGGGTTTGGGGGATGGGAAAGGGGGAATGGGAGCGTGGGGACGTCTTCCCTCCGTCAGTCTTCCATGCAGAACCCTTCCTGCTGCAGCAACCTGATCGATTAAGACTTGCGGACTCTTCGTTGCGCTCGCAGCGGACAGCAATATCAACCCCGACGACCTGAGCCGCTCTGAGGTCTCAATCACGTCGGAGCGGCCGTATATAGAGGTCAGATAACCGCAGTCTGTCTATTTCGTCTGCCGCCATGCAAAGAAGGCTGTCATACCAAGCCCGAGTGCCGTCAGGGGGAGAACGAAGAGCCCAACGGTCATGCTAAAGGTGGAAAGGGCTGGATGGGCCGTGGCGGTGAAGATCAGATACGTCGTGTACGCGACGTAGTACGCCACGAACAAGGACCCTTCCCAGCGGCTGACGATGTAGCCGGTAAAGAAAATAGGGAGGCACGCCACCGCGACGGCGATCATCACCGGCAAATCCATCCAGAGGACGCCCGGCGCCACATCGACCCCCGCTGGGGCCGCCACGGCCGCACTTCCGAGGACGGCGAGCAAATTGAAGATATTGCTGCCGACCACATTCCCAACGGCGATGTCGCGCTGACCTCGGATACTCGCGAGGATCGATGTGGCTAGCTCAGGGAGAGAGGTCCCGCCGGCAATGATCGTGAGTCCGATGACTAGTTCGCTCAGACCCATGGCTTCTGCGATCACTACAGCTCCCTGAACAAACCAGTGCGCTCCCAGAACGAGCAGGCCGAGGCCGATGAGCGTGAGCAGTCCGGCGACCCATCTATTCACTCCAAAGCCCGGAGTGGTCGATGTCGCATCGTTCGTTGCCGAAGATTGGTTTCCCAGAAGTGAACGGCCCTCCCATTCAGACGTCATCGACATCGTCGAAAGGGTAGCTTCTTCAGGCGGTGCTTTTCTCCCCTGCACGATCTGAAATACGGTGTAGATCAAGATGCCGCCCAGTAGGACAGCGCCGTCAAAGCGCCCAACCGTTCCGTCCAGGGCGAGAGCGAATACGATAATGGACGCGCCCAGCATCAGTGGCACATCCAGCCGGACGAGCTGGTGGGAAACGACCAGGGGCGCAGCGAGAGCCGAAAGCCCTAAAATAAAGAGCACGTTGAAGATGTTGCTGCCAACGACATTGCCGAGCGCAATGTCACCCTGCCCGGCGAAGCTCGAACCGATGCTTACAGCCGTCTCGGGAGCACTTGTACCGAAGGCAACGACCGTCAGGCCGATCACAAGCGGAGAAACTCCCATTCGCTCCGCAATCGCCGAAGCACCCCGAACCAGTGCTTCGGCACCTCCAAGCAGGAGAACGAGACCGCTTCCAAGCAGAAAGACTGCCATACGACGATAGATATTGAGTTCTAACTTGCCGATATACGTATCCGCCCACAATACATCATCATGATCATCATATAGAACTGAGTGCTTGGACGGCTTACGTCCTCATTGTTAGACCTTTCCCCTTTGATTACATTACGGTCGGCATCACATTGGTCCAGCGTGACGCCACGTGGAGACCGCCTATTGTACTCGCGACGGATGCCCCCGGCTCTCCTCAGCGGGCTTATTCCGTTACACGCGACGATCCCGCGAGGTCGCACCTAATTGCGCCTGAGACTTATCGCGATTTGAAGAACGCTATGTACTCTGCGTTCAGGAAAGGCTCGACCTCAGCAAACACCAAAGGAGATCGCGCCGCTGACGCGTTTAGCACTTCGCCGCTCGACCTCTGACATTTCGCATTTCGACCTCTGACATTTCGCATTTCGACCTCTGACATTTCGCATTTCGACCTTCAAATTTCGCAATCGAAATGTTCGACCACGTCCTCTGCGCTTGCGACTTTTCTCCTGCCTCCGAGCGTGCGTTCGGATACGCTCTCGACATCGTGGAGCGTACCGGAGCGTCTCTGGATCTTATGTACGTAGAGGAGATTCCGCTCGGGATCTTCCAGGGGGATCCATCACCTGCTCCCGGAGAAAAGGCGCTCCAGAACCGGTTCGAAGAACGGTGCCAAAACGATCTGGCGCCCCCTTCGTCTATGCCAAGTGACGATCGAATATCTCACATCACGACGCGGAGCGGTGCCGTCGCGCCCGCCCTCGCCAAGTACGCGGAGGCAAACGACGTCGATCTTGTCGTGATGGGAACGCACGGGCGGCGTGGGGTGGAGCGCGCGATCGTTGGCAGCGTGGCGGAGGAAGTGCTGCGCACGGCTCCCTGTCCCGTGCTCACGACACGCGCCCTGGATCAGAACGAAAACGAGGCCTCTCCTTCGCCCACCCCGATCGAACGGATCGTCGTCCCAATCGACTTTTCCGAGGCGTCGCGGGCAGCGCTTCAGTACGCAACTCGTCTCACATCCATATATGACGTGCCGCTTGTCCTCGTCCACGTCGTCACCCTCCCGAAAATCCCGGCGGCATACGGCGTCGAACTCCCGGCGTTATCGCAAATGGAGCTGCTGAACCGAGCGAAATCAGAGCTCGAGAAATGGCAAGACGAGATGGTCCCGGCAGGCCAGGACGCGTCCTGTGAAGTGACGTCAGGCAATCCGGTGGCGTCGATTCACGACGTAGCTTCGGCGCCGGGCGACCTGCTGGTGATGTCCACCCGTGGCCTGTCCGGGATCAAACGCGTGATGCTGGGAAGCGTGGCGGCAGGGGTTCTACGACGCGCAACCGGTCCGGTGATCTCCAGCCATTCGTTTCCATCGACCCCTTAGCAGCATGCTCATTTTGATTTGAGTACGGAATGGCTCCGTGCGGCATCGAGAAATGAGGATCTCTCTCACCCCCAGACCCACATACATTCACATATTTCGGATCAGCCGGCCCGGAGTGAGTCGGAGTGCCACAAGCCCCAGCAGCATCGCCTGAGACTAGCCAGAGCCCCTGCCCCCATCTCACCACAAGTTGACAGCGCGTTGCACTCCCCCGGTTTGGCACTCGATTCTTCCGACCATAGTCACCACCGGCATACATGCGTTACACCCTGCTTTGGAACCTGCAGAAGAAATACGTGTCTACAACACACAATCCACAAAGACACGTGCTCTCGAATGGCCAGCGATCTTCAGAACGAGCTTCATCAGACGAAGCCATTTTCGAGCGTCGAGACCGAGGCGGTGCTCAGCATTCTTCGCACAGCCGGCCTTCTCGAAGGTGAAATCACGGAGGCGCTGAAGCCCCATGATCTCACGCCGACTCAGTATAACGTGCTCCGCATCCTCCGCGGGGCGCAGGACGGCGGACTATGCCGCTACGAGGTCAGCGATCGGCTTCTCACTCCAGGGCCCGACGTCACGAGACTGCTCGATCGGCTGGAGGAGTCCGGCTTCGTGCGTCGTGCAAAAGACCCGGCCGACCGCCGCCGCGTACGGGCGCACATTACCGAGGACGGGCTGAATGTTCTCGACGAACTCGATAACGTGCTGAACACGCTACACCAACGTCAACTCGACAACCTCGACGACGGTGAGCTCCAAACGCTGATTGACCTCCTCGCTCGAGCACGAAGGTAAATAGCTTTTTTACTCCATTACGTGTTGTAGACACGAATTGTAGCAACACACAACCTCTCCCGTACATGAGCGATCCTACGATGTCCACATCCCAGAAGACCTCCTCTCCACTCTCTTCCCTTGGCGTCCCGACGTTTACCCCGGTTGCTCGGGCCATCCTCCGCATCGGCGCCGGACTTCTGTTCATGCAGCACGGCGCACAGAAGCTCTTCGGACTCTTTGGAGGCGTCGATGGCAATGGCGCGACCGCCGAACTTTTCTCCCAGTTCGGGGTCGCCGGCGTCCTTGAGTTTTTCGGCGGCTTGCTCTTCGTTGCCGGGCTCTTCACCCGCTCGGTCGCGGCCGTGCTCGCCCTGCTGATGATCGTGGCTTACTTCATCGCCCATGCTCCGCAGGGGCTCGTGCCGATCCTCAACGGCGGCGAGCTTGCCCTCCTGTACGCCTGCGTCTTCATCTTCTTCGCCGGCAGCACGCCTGGTGCATGGAGCATCGACGGCGCCCGAAGTTAATCGAAGAGCGCGGTTGACGCCACAACCGTTCCGTACGTCCCTTAACCAACAACCGAAGCATCCAACACAACCATGTACACGACGATTACTGCTGTCTTTACCGCTCTCCTTCTCTTCGTGAGTCCGAACCTCGACGTATCGGACCCGGACCCGACCCCGGACACACAGCCGAAGGAGACCGTCACCTACCAGATCGACCCCGCTCATACGACGCTCGGTTTCCGCATTCGCCACATGGGCATCGCGTTCGTCGAAGGAGAGTTTGACACGTTCGAGGGAACGATCAGCTACAACGCGGACAGCCTGGCGGCCACGAGCAGCAACGTGACCGTTCAGACGACGAGCATCGACACGGATGTCGAGAAACGGGACAACCACCTCCGTTCCGCCGACTTCTTTGAGGTGGAAACGTATCCGGAAATGACGTTCACGTCTACCAGCGTCCAGCCGACAGCACAGAACCACTTCCGGCTCATCGGCGACCTCACGATCAAGGGAACCACGAAAGAGGTCGTGTTCGACGTGGAGTCCGCCGGCCCGATCCAGACGGACAACGGTCAGCGCGTCGGCTTTCACGCCACCACGACCATCGACCGCCGCGACTTCGGCATCGACTGGGGAAGTGAGCTTCCGGGCGGCATTCCCGCAGTTGGAAACGAGGTCCAGCTCGTGCTCGACGTGGAGGCCCTTGCGGGATCCTGACGAATGACGACGAGGCCGGGAGCCGCAGCGGCTCCCGGGTCTCGGCCGCTGCATTGCAAATCAAAGCACAGACGCATGATTGCTGTTACCGGAGCCACCGGCCACCTCGGACGGCATGTCGTAAACGACCTTCTCCGCCGCGACATCGCACCGGAGAGCATCATCGCAGCAGTTCGGAGTCCGGAAAAGGCCGCCGATCTGGTCGAGCGCGGCCTGCAGGTTCGCGAGGCCAACTACAACGAGCCCGACACGCTGGAATCGGCGTTTCAGGGCGTCGATCGACTCCTACTGATCTCGTCCAGCGAGGTCGGGCAGCGTCGACAGCAGCACCAGAACGTCGTCGACGCGGCGCAGAAAAACGAGGTCGACTTCCTGGCCTACACGAGCATCGTCCGGGCCGAGTCGAACCCGATGCTCCTCGCCGACGAGCACAAAGCCACCGAGACGATGATACGCGAGTCCGGTATTCCGTTCGCGTTTCTTCGCAACGGCTGGTACATCGAAAACTACACCGAACAGCTTCCGCAGTACCTCGAGCACGGCGTGATCCTGGGCAGTGCCGGCGACGGACGCGTGAGCGCAGCGACACGGGCCGATTTTGCTGCGGCCGCTGCGACCGTCCTCGCTACGGACGAACACGACAATGCAATCTACGAGCTCGGGGGCGACGAGGCGTTCACGATGATGGAACTGGCCGGAGAGATCTCGCGCCAGGCCGATACCGACGTCGCCTATCAAAACCTTCCCGCTGATGAATACGAGAGCACGCTGGTCGAACACGGTGTGCCCGAAGGGTTTGCGAAGGTCCTGGCCGATGCCGACCGGGCTATTTCGGACGGGCACCTTCGCGTCGAGTCCGATGATTTGAGCCGCCTCATCGGTCGCCCGACGACGCCGCTCTCGGAGGCCGTCGCGGACGCGCTCGCGGAGATGTCTGATTGATCACTGAACAACCCGTTTTCTCTCCCTGCACGCACCATGACGTCCACTTCCTCGCAGTCACAAGTCGGCATCGCGGCCCCCGGCGGTCGGCTCCCCGCAGTCACCCGCCTCGGCCCTGTGCGGCTGCAGGTGGCGGATCTCGAGCGATCAATCACGTTCTACGACAGCGTGCTCGGGTTTGAGGTCCTCGGTCGGGCGAACGAAACCGCCCTGCTCGGCCCCGCAGAACGTACCGATCCGCTCGTTATTCTCAAAGAGCAACCGGGCGTACGGCCCGTCCCGCGTCGCGGGCGCCTCGGACTCTTCCACGTGGCCTACCTGCTTCCCTCCCGCCCAGACCTTGCTCGGTTCCTGCGCCACCTGCGAGAGCCCGACACACACGTCGGCATGTCCGATCATCTCGTGAGCGAGGCCCTCTACCTCACCGACCCCGACGGACTCGGCATCGAGGTGTACGCCGACCGGCCCCGCGATGAATGGAAGCGGGACGGCCACGAGATCGCCATGGCGACGGAGCCGCTGGACGTGGAGCACCTCATTTCTGCTGCAGGTGACTCCCCGTGGACGGGCGCTCCGCAGGAGACGCTCCTCCGCCGGGCGACGACGAGGCGCAACTGCTCGAGTGGACGATCGTCCTCCCGACCGCTGAGGACGTGGAGGTCGCGGCTCGTCGGCTAAAAGCGAACGGCGTCGCCATCAAGCGCGATGCCAGCGACCGTCTCGCTCCCGATCCGTGGGGGACGCGCCTGCACATCACTTCTGCTCGCTAAGTCTCCCCCTGGATACCCGACCGTTTGATTTCAGTACGGAAGATCTACGTGTGACAGCGAGAAACGCCCCCGCGAAGGTCTGATGCGTCGCGGACACGAAGCGTGAACCTCGAGAGACGTCGAGCACTCATACTCGCATACCCACATCCTCCCACGCATTTCGGAGCAGTTGCCCCGCGGAATGCTGTCGCGACGTAGGCCCAGTGAACGTGGTCGGTAGCCAACTCCACCCCTCCAGCGCCACAAAGGTACCTGGCCGGTCTCTCATTCGTCCGCCATACACGAGTGACCGCCGTAGCGTATTGCGGATGCACCAGAGGCGTACGTCGCCACCGGCCTGATCACCCACATTGGAAGAGGCGAGACCGGTTCCATGACTGTGTCGGCTGCCCCGTGCCATGAGCTTCGATGGGTGCTTCACGCTGACTGCAGACACCGTGCTGTGGTCGTGGAGACGCAATTCCACTCCCTCGTATTCTCCTTCGTGATGAGGGACCATCCACAATGCCCGAACAGCGCTCTGACCTCCGGAATCGTCTGACGTCGATTGACGCCCGGGTCATCCGATGGCTCGAACGCTACGGGCATCGGCTCCACCGCGTGTCGCTCGGTGCGCTGTTCGTGTGGCTCGGGCTGTTGAAGCCGCTCGGACACAAGACGGCCACCTCGCTCCTAGCCCACACTGTGTACTGGGGCTCGCCGGAGACGATGGTGCAAATCCTCGGCTGGTGGGAGATCGCGATCGGCCTGTCGATGCTGTACCGACCCACCGTGCGGCTCGCGCTCGCCCTCCTCTTGCTCCGCATCCCGGGGACGCTCCTCGCCTTCGTCCTCCTGCCGGATGTGACGTTCGTCTCGTTCCCGTTCGTCCCCACGCCCGAGGGGCAGTACCTGATCAAGGACGTCGTCCTCTTCTTCGCCGCCATGGCCATCGGCGGATCGCTGCGGCACGAGCATGCGTGACGCGTGCTCTGCCATCGTCCATGCAACGTTGGGAGAACGGGGCTCAGTCCGTGAATGGATCTTGCATGTATGGGCGTCCCGCGAATGCCGAGGAGCGGAGGTCTATGTCGGCTGCCGTCCTTGACCTCGACCACGCACGTCTTAACCAGCGATACGCATATTCACACCACTTGACATAGATAGACGACGGTTCGCAAAAGTCCTTTATACCGAATAACTTAGAAGCAGCAAAAGAGTCGTGATATGTTAAGCCGTTTGACATACACACAAGTTACACCTACTCACCGAATGGCCCCGGCATTGGATGGACAAATCTTCAGTTCCAAAATACCACGAGCTTCTCAATCCCCTTCTTTCGGCCCTTCACGAGTTGGGCGGTTCGGGAACCACAAGTGAGATTTATGAGACTGTTGCGCAACAGTCAGATCTGCCCGATGAAGTTGCTGAAATTCCCCACAATCCGGAAAAGAGCAACCAGACGGAATTAGAATATCGCTTGGCATGGGCACGGACGTACCTGAAAAAGTACGGAATCATCAACAATTCGGAGCGGGGGGTGTGGGTCATCGAGCCGGAGAAGCGCGACATCAAAACTGTTGACGAAGACGATGTTGTCCAGACTGTGCGTGAGCAAATGCGCCAAGAGCGGGAGGAGCGCGGAGAGAAAGACGAGGACGACGTTCCTGAGCAAGATGAAACATGGAGGACGCAACTGCACCGAGTGCTCACTCAGAGGCTTTCCCCGGATGCCTTTGAACGCCTTACAAAACGCCTTCTTCGGGAGTCGGGCTTCATTCAGGTAGAGGTGACCGGACGTTCTGGAGACGGAGGTGTTGATGGAAACGGTATCATACAGATCAATGGCTTTCTGAGCTTCCATGTAGTGTTTCAGTGTAAGCGATACCAAGGATCTGTCTCAGCAAGCGCGATTCGTGATTTTCGCGGAGCTATGGTTGGTCGAGCGGACAAAGGGCTGATGATTACTACTGGTTCGTTCACGCGAAGCGCCATTCGAGAGGCGACGCGGGATGGCGCTCCGCCGATCGATCTCGTTGATGGCGATGAGTTGGCAGAAAAGCTGAAGGAACTGGACCTGGGGGTAGAGACCGAATTGGTCGAACAGGTACACGTGGACGAAGAGTGGTTCGAGCAAATTTAAAAAGTAGGCATAACACTTCACTGCTGCCGACGTGCTGCGCACGCGTCAGAGTTATCCCGTTATACCGCGTCGACGAACCGTTCGCCAGTTGCCGCCGTTCATGAAGTAATGATGCCTGAATCGCTCCGCTACCTGCTATGAAAGTTACCATCGATCTTCCGGATCGGGACGACCTCGGCGTTGATGAGCACTACGCAAAGGAGGCGTTGGTCGCAACACTCTACACCAACGGTAAGCTCTCCGGGCGTGAAGCCCGCGAGGTGCTCGGTATGACGCGCCGCGGGTTTGAGGAAATGCTGCCACGCTACGGCTTCTCCATTCTGGTTGACACGCCCGAGAATATTGAGACCGAGCTAAACGCGTGAGCGAAGACGCCCCGAGACGCATTGTATCGGACACCGGCCCGCTGATCTCTCTGGAAAAGATTTCGGGTGGATATCGGTTTATTTGACGCCTCTATGACCGGCTTTTGGTGCCTCTGGCCGTACTAAAAGAACTGGCTGCGGGGGCATTTGAAAGTCAGGCAGCCTACCTCCGGCATTATGAGATCGGAGATCTGATTGAAGTGCGTGCGCCCTCGCAGCCAAAGCCCGAAGATGCGTTCACGCGACGCTTGGACGAAGGTGAGCGACAGGCGATTCGCCTCGCGTTAGAAAGAGGACTCCCGCTTTTGGTCGAGGAGCAGGCCGGACGGGTGGTTGCGCGAGAGCTGGGTCTCAAGATCTCGGGGATTGCCGGTCAAGTGCTTCGGTCCGTACGGGCGAACGTGCTGCTACCCGCCGAAGCGAAAGAGACGCTTGTTCAACTCAAGACCGCGGGTCGAATCAATCGACAGGTATTTGAGGCGGTGCGCCGTGCGATCAATGACGCGGTATAACCCAGCGCTCTCATTATGCGAAGTACAAGTCGAAGGGGTATTTTTCTGGGTGTGCGGACGTGATGTCGGTGAGTCTGGGCAGAGGATATAGCTCTCCTGTCCGCCCTGTATCGACGTATGAGGGCCGTAGAACGTCCGCGTAAGGAACTGGCCAGGCGCGTACACCGAACGGACGATACTCTCTGGGATCGGCTGGCGTCGACCAGAGCCGTCGCAGCAGTCAGCGTACCGTTTCGGTCCCATTCTGGAGCGCCGCTGTAAGCTTCCCCATTCTCTGGCCCAGCCAGAGATCGAGCATTCGAGAAGATGCCCCCCTCCCCATAATTCAACCAGTCAGAAGTAGAGAGTCGGCGCGGTTGGGGTGGCGTGCGTCAAGGTACATCTCGGGCGATAGCCCGTCCAGCGATTGATGCGGACGGTAGGCGTTGTAGTCCCGCCGTCCCATCCAACGAATCCCTGCGCCTACAGGAGGCCCTTTGAGGAGTAATTGGGAAGCTAATGAAGACAGTAAATCACGATTTGATGTTCGGTGAGAGCGCTGTCATAGAACTGGCGAAGCGTAGGCAAGAGCCGCCAGTTGAGCCGCGTTTCAAAGAAGTGCGCGCTTTCGCGCCGTAATGGATTACCGAGCTGTTGAAGGTTCGACCGAAGATCGTCATCCTCGACGTCCTCGAGAGAATCGGCAATCGATGGAAGATCAGACGGAAGCGAATACCGGACTGGTTTCTCAAAGGCGTGATCGTCTACCGTCCATCCTACCATCGGGGGACCGATAATGGACTGGCCCTGAAAATCGTCGCTAGGCCGAAAAAAACACCTCGTGCCCGTTCTCATCCCAAGCCAACCCTGAAAGCATCAGATAAACCGTTCGATACGTCTTCCCGAAACGAATGGATCGCGGAGGATAGCCGTGCGAGTCAGAAGAATCCAAAGCCGAAACCGATAGGCTCGGTTCCTGAAGGCCGGTCGGTCCAGGTCGATATACTCAAACCATCGCCTGAGCGTCAAAATGTCTAAGGCGGGCTCGATCGGCAACCGGTAGATGCTCAGATAAACGCCCATCGCCGGAAAGATGTAACCATGGGCAGGATGGTGTTCGTCTTTCGGTGTTGGGAGGATGTTAGTGGAGCCAGTGAATGGTCATCTCACCAGTTTCTTTTGTCTCCTGGTAGCAACGACGGAGCAGTGGTATCACGTGCTCAAGCATATGCTCTTTCAACCAGGTTCGACTTTTCTCCGACGCGGCAACCTGATCGATTCTCGCGCGAACCTGTTCGTTCGTGATCTCGTCGAGCGTACGCACGATTGGGAAAATGTCTGACCGACAATTGTAGCGTAGCGGATGAATGTAGTCGATGATCGGTTCGCGATTCGTTCTCGACCAGCCGGACAAACGCGACCCATAGATGGCATTGTACCGGGGATCACTTCTCTCTTCGAGGACAAACTCTTTTGCCCATGCATCATGCACGGTCTCCGTGAGGACATCTAGAATCCGTTTGTAATGCGTGGCAAGAACCACATTCCAGACGGGTCTCTCCAATGAATCGTCGGTCCATACTCTCTGAGAAGAACCTTCAATTCGAGATGGACGACGCTGTTTTATGTCCGTTGTGCTCAGGCGTCCGTAGAGAAGATCGGCGCCGTCCTCAACGGGTATACGGAATACGGAAAGCGAGTTCGGCATGCCACTATTTGTTTTTATCGCACTCGATAGAGAGTGGGATATCAATATCTTTCAGCAAGTCCACAAGGAAACTGAGCGTATCGGCTGTCCCGATCAGATTACCAGACAGGCGATATTGACCATACGCATTCTGGATAAATATAAGATGGATTACGTTCACATTTACTCGCTGCGTACGACAGTATGCGCGGTCGCACCCCGTCCACAGAAGAACCGTCATCAGGGTAAACCCGAGCACGACCGCCCATCCGGGCCCATTCGTTCAGCCTCTCGCACAGCACGTAGCCGGTACGGAACGGAGGTATCGGGCGCGCGGTCGTTCGGATGTTTAACCACAACACATCACATGTGGCAAAATGTCCTGTCTATACCCACATACTATGAATCTACTCTTTACTTGTTAAAAACTATAACACACCAGTAATAGACAACACGAAGTTAGGCATTCTGTATATTTATGAATGTTTATATTTCAAGTCGCCTTATTGTAATCCCTAGAGGCGTTTCCACTCCCCCCTGTGTCGCGTCACCCTGATCAGTCCGTGTTCACGGAGTGATGCATCCCTCGCCTTTCCGCCTGATGCTAGCGGGGGTGCCCCATACCCTGTCGGTGCTCGAATCCTGCTATTCTCGCCCATCGGCGTACAGTTATGGTCGTCATTCGAACGCCGCAGCCCGGAAAACGCGACGGTCATCGGTTCCTTTCCCCACCCTAAGCATTCGCCCTGCGGAACGTATAAAACAACCGGACTGCGTCTCGACCTCACCCCGACCCCTGCCTCCGGTTAAAGGGTTAGATAAGCTCTTGGTGATATTGAATTCATTCCGGCACGCCATTTATTCGCCTACGGCGTTGTATACTTCAGACCGCGAACCCTTTCCGGCGCTCCTCCACCGGTACGGTCCGCGGCTATGTGAGGCAGAACGGGAAGGATCGCATGCTGGCGGTAGACCGATCGGAGGATCACGGCACGGGAAGGGGAGATAGCCCTCCTCCCACGTTCTCCACGTCAGATGTTGCCTTCGCCCCGTCGCACCGATCGACATCATCGCGTCGACCGGAGTTATCGCACACGCCCCTCGTCATCGGCCTCTTCGTCGTCTGCCCCTACATCGCTACGACCGTCTCGTCTCCCCGTCACGCTTCGCGTAGCGGGGCTTTTTCTTTTCCTATGGGTGGCCGTCGCCACGTTTGCCACGTCGGCGAGCGCACAGGTCCCGCAGGAGTCCATCCACCCCGGCCTGAGCGGACAGGCTCTCATCGACCAGCTTCGTGCGGACTACGCGCCCGCGCAGACGCTCGGCTATGACATCGCCCGCGACTCCCTCTACCGCTACCTCGACACGGCGCGCGGCACGCTCGTCGGCGCCTACGGTGGATACTCGGTCGACATCCCAGAGGGCGAAGACCCCTCCTCCTACGCCTATCAGAGCGGCTCGGGCATTAGCGCCGAGCACACATGGCCGCAGTCGAAGGGCGCCGGAGATGAGCCGCAGCGCTCAGACATGCACGCGCTGTACCCGGTCAAGCAGACAATCAACTCGGCAAGGTCGAATCACCCGTTCGCGGAGATCACCGATGCCGACACCGACGGCTGGTACTACCTCGATCAAAGCCAGTCGAATACGCCGACCAGCAACATCGATGCGTGGAGCGAATCCGACGGCTCATTTTCGAGCAACGCCAACTACTCCGGCCGCTTCGAGCCCCGCGAGGACCACAAGGGCAACGCGGCCCGCGCCATGTTCTACTTCTGGGTCGTGCACAACGCGGCGATCTCGGACGCGAACTTCTTCGACGCCCAGCGCGAAACGCTAATAGCGTGGCACAACCAGGACGAGGTCGACATGAACGAGTCCGACCGGAGCACCTGGATCGCGACGCACCAGGGTACCGAAAACCCGTTCGTGCGCGACACGACGCTCGTCCGGCGCATCTTCGAGCCGACCTCCACGACGCCGAGCGTCCAGCTTCTGGCAGACGCGAGCACCGTGCTGGAGTCGGACGGCTTCGCAACCCTCATCGTCGAGCTTAACAACCCCGACGGCACGGCGGTGGACGTCGATGTCGCCTTCAACGCTACGTCGAGCTCCGCATCGGCGGCGGACTTCGGCAACTTCTCGACCGAGACCGTGAGCTTCTCGTCCAGTGCCCCCGACGGTGCGACGCAGTCGGTCACGGTGCCTGTCACAGACGACACGGAGGTAGAGCCCACCGAAACCGGCGTGTTTGATCTCCAAAACCTCCAGACCACAGGCGACGCCGTTCTGTCTTCGACAAGTTCGGCCAACGTCGATATCAAAGACGACGACGGCACGAGCACCGGATCCGACGCGATCTTTGCCGAGGCCTTCGACGACGCCACGCAGTACACCATCACCACCGGCTCCGACGCGACGGACGGCACGTCCAACTACTTCACGCGAACGGACGGCAGCAACATCAACAAAACGTACAGCGGCGTTGAAGGCTCGTTTTTCGCCGGACAGGACATCGACGACGGTCAGGTGCTCGGCTCGACGCCGGGCGTGATCACGTGGAGCGGCATCTCGATCGACGGCGCGACGAACCTGCAGTTCAGCGCAGAGGTCGGCGAGGTGCTGGATGGACCTGGCGATATCGACGACGCTGATTTCCTCCTCTTCGAGTACCGCATCGACGGCGGCACGTGGCAGCCCGTTCTCGCATTCGAAAACGACGGCTCGACGTACAACACGAGCTTCCTCGAAGACACAGACTTCGACGGCACGGGCGACGGCACGTCCATCACGAGCAGCGAGGGAACGATGACCGCCTTCACCAAAGCCATTCCCGAGACCGGATCCACGCTCGACCTTCGCTTTACGGCGTCCGTCAACTCCGGCGATGAGGACTTTGCAATCGATCAGCTGGAGGTAACCGGAGATACCGCCCCGACCGCATCGCCCGACTCGGATCTCGTGATCGCTGAGATCATGCAGAATCCGAGTGACGTGAGCGACTCCGATGGCGAATACTTTGAGGTGTTTAACCCGACCGCCAGCGACATCGACATGAACGGCTGGACGATCGCCGATACCGACATCGACGCGCACACGATTGCGTCTTCGGTGGTGGTTCCGTCGGGCGAATTCGCTGTTTTCTGTCGCTCCACGCAAGCCGTGTCATCGAGTGCCTGCACGTACGTGTACGACGGACTCATCCTGAGTAACAGCGCCGACGAACTCATCCTCCAGGATGCGCAGGGGACCGAGATTGATCGCGTCGAATACGACGGCGGCCCCGACTGGCCCGACCCGACGGGCGCCGCGATGGTCTTTACCGGCGTCGCAGCCGACGACAACGCGGTGGCGTCGAACTGGACGACCGCGACCAGCCGCGAGAACCTCTTTAACACGAACAGCGGCTCTGATCTCGGATCGCCGGGCACTCGAGGCTCCGATCAGTCAATCGGAGACCTGACCACGATTCCGGTCGAAATGGCCGGCCTGACCGCCAACGTGAGCGGCCGCGACGCGATCCTGGAGTGGAGCACGTTCACCGAGACGAACAACGCCGGCTTCTTCATCGATCACAGCGTTGAGGGATCGCCTGCTGCCTCCTTCCGAGAAATCGGGTTCGTGGAAGGTGCTCGGACGAGCACCTCGAGCACGCGCTACGTCTTCCGCGCCGCGGATCTCGACGCCGGCCGCCACACGTTCCGCCTTCGTCAGCGAGACCTGGACGGCACGGAAACGGTCGTCGGAAGCGTCGACCTCCGCGTTCTCCCGTCGGAGCCGCTCGCCATGACGGCCATCGCGCCCCACCCGGTGCGGGAGCAATCCACCCTCCGGGTCTCCGTGCAGGAGCGGGCGGACGTTACCGTTGCGCTCTACGACCTTCTAGGGCGCCGCGTGCAGGTTCTACACGAGGGAGGCATCGGACCCGCATCACCGGTCGCGCTCTCGCTTGACGCGTCGACCCTCCCGAGTGGGACGTACTTCCTCCGCGCCACCGGGAACGGCACGTCGGTGACGCAGCGACTGACGGTCGTGCGCTGATCCCATCCGAGCGGTTCTCACGGATCGCACGATAATGTGTGTCTCCACCGCGGGGACGGGCGGCCTTCGGGTCGGCTCGTCCCCGCGTGGCATTTGGGGGGAAATCGGAGATGGTAGGCGCGGCCTTTCTGCCTTCACTGCGTCGCCATGGTGACATCGTCCCACGGCCTGCGTTTGCTTCGCTAGAAGACGCCGTATGGAATCGGGCCATTCACGACAACCTCCGTCACCGTGATCACGATCGGCTCGTCGTTCATCAACCGTCTCATCTGGTCGCCCATCATTTTCTCCATGCTCTCGCGCTGAGCCTCGGGCATGTTTTCCATCTGCTTCTTCATCTGCTCCATCTGCTTGCGCTGCTCTTCCGATACGTCCATACGTATCTCCATGCGGAACGGGAGCGACACGCCATCGACGGTCCGGTAATCTTTCATATCCATCGTCATCCCACCATCGCCCTGGGGCGTCATGCCTCTCAGGGACATGCGGCGCATGTAGTTGTCACCCACGCCAATGAAATAGGTAACCTCGCTCGCCGTGCGTAGACTTTCGTCTAACTGGCCCGGTTCACTTACGCGGATGACGTGACATTCGGTACCATTGACCGTTTCGGTCCCGGCGTATGACCCAATCTCTCCAATTTTCGCGTACTGATCAGCCTGATTCTGCATGGCATCAGCGCCCATCGGACGCCCCTGTCCGCTCACCTGCACTGCCGAGCGAAAGTCGAATGGGCCTCCTCCCTCCTCCTTTTTGTAGTACGTGGTATACGTGTCGGTCTTCATCATATAGTTGTCGACATCCTCAAACATCGACGCGTGCGTGCGTTGGACGTCGTTCATGACGGATGCGGCCGTCTGCGCCGACGCTAGCGGAGCAAGAGGCACGGCAGCAGCGAAAAGAAGCGCCAGCAGCAGAAGG
The DNA here is from genome assembly GCF_002554795.1 of Longibacter salinarum. NCBI lineage: Bacteria > Pseudomonadati > Rhodothermota > Rhodothermia > Rhodothermales > Salisaetaceae > Longibacter > Longibacter salinarum. The sequence goes on from NZ_PDEQ01000005.1 coordinate 398,993, forward strand.
CTACGGCTACAGGCACGTTGTACGGACGCAAAAGACGCGGAAAAGAAGGACGCTGTCGTCGTCATAGATCAGAGAGGCGAGAGGAACGGAAATGATACACACATTTGTTGAGTCGGAGGGTCGTACCCCAAGGCCCACTCCATGTTTTCGGTTAGTTGCTGGGAGAGAGAACACCGTCTCGCTGAATTTGCGAATCGCTGCACTCCGGACGGCTATTCTTTGGGATGGGAATGACCAATAATCAACACGTGGCAACGATACGATCGTACCCCCCGGTCATGTCTGAGCCTTCTCCGGCAACGACTCATACCAATCCCGGAGTTCGTCCAAAAACCCGAGCGCCGTCGTACCCAGCGGCGTGATGCTGTATTCTACGCCAAGGGGGCGCGTCTCAATCACTTCGCGCTCGATCAGGTTATGGGACTCCAGGTGCTTCAGGCGAGTGGAGACCATTCGCTTGCTGGCCCCTCCGACCATTCGAGCAAGGTCGTTGAAGCGCACGGGCCCATCTTTCAGGTGCCACAGAATGGACCCCGTCCACTTCCCACCGAGAATGCGCATCCCCTTCTCGATCGAACAAGGCTCCTCACACGAATCGACAGCCGTTTTCCGGCCCTGTTCGTCGGTCTCAACTCGGGCATTCATCGTTTCTTCGGGTGGTTACTAAAAGTACACTAGTTGATTCGAGTAACCATTCGCTCTACGTTTGGATCCGTGCAATCGAGCACGACCGCAATATCCAACCAACGCTGACGAGACGACATGCAGAACGTCCTGATTATCAATGGACACCAGCCCTATCCATTTGCCGAAGGCCGGCTGAACGGCACCTTCGTGTCCATTGCTCGCGAGCACCTGGAGGCCCGCGGTGACACCGTACGGCTGACGGAGGTCGCCGGCGGCGATGGATGGGACGTAGAGGAGGAGGTAGAAAACCACCAGTGGGCCGATGTCGTGCTGATGCAATTTCCCGTCAACTGGATGAGCATGCCCTGGAGCCTGAAAAAGTACATGGACGAGGTCTACACCGCCGGCATGGACGGGCGGATGTGTAACGGCGACGGCCGACATGGACCGGACGAGAACCACCAGTATGGGCTCGGCGGCACCCTCACGAATACGGCCTACATGCTCTCGCTCACCTTCAATGCACCGCGTGACGCCTTTGACACCTCCGATGCGCCGTTCTTCGACGGGCGCTCCGTGGACGACCTGCTGAACCCGATGCATCTGAATTGCGCGTTCTTCGGCATGACGAAGACACCCACCTTTTCAGCGCATGACGTGATGAAAAACCCGGACATCGAAACCGATATCGCGCGCTTCAAGACCCACCTCGATCGCCACTTTCCGCCGCATTCGAACGAAGAGATGCCGGTCACGGAACGGGCAACGAGCGAGTAATTCGACTTCGCCCCCCACTGCACGCCTCTCGCGCTTCTCCATCTCCGCTTCAGCTATGCCAACGACACCACGCTCAAGACAATCTGCCCCCGCTCTTTCGTTTCCGACCATCGGCGGAGGCAACTGGTCGTTACAGGATCAGTCCCCGGAGAACTTCACGCTCATTGTTTTCTACCGGGGTCTACACTGTCCCGTCTGCAAGTCGTATTTAGAAACGCTATCAGACGTACAGTCGGACTATGCCGATCTTGGGGTGGAGATGGCCGCCGTGAGCATGGACACCAAGTCGCGCGCCCGCAAGACACGCATGGACTGGGGGATCGGTGATTATCCGCTGGGCTATAACCTTGACCTGGAGACGGCAAACGCGTGGGGGCTCTACCTGAGCGAAGGAATCAAGGAAGGCGAACCGGACCTGTTCTCCGAACCCGGGCTGTTTCTCGTTTGCCCCGACGGCCGGCTCTACTACTCTGCGATCAACTCCGCTCCGTGGGGACGTCCCCACCTTCCGTCGTTTCGGAAGACCGTCGACTACATCGTTACCCACGACTACCCTGCGCGGGGCGAACACGGTTCGTGAGATCGCCGCCACGTATTGCGGAGCCGGTGACCGTTGGGTTGTGGTGAGACCTCGGGACCCGTAGGCGTCGTACCGTGCAGCACACGCAAAATGACCCGCGTACAACGTGCGCACAAAGGATTGACTTCCAGCGCAACATGCGTAAAAGCGATTGGCGGACAGATTGTCTATTCTTTGAACGCAGAACTCTTCGATACGACGTCCAGGAGCGCTACCGGGCCTGGACGTTCGCCCGACTTCCGGGCCTCGAAGCGGATCTCTCGCCCTCCTGCACGTCTCCCTCCACTCTATGCCTCGTTGCTTCTACACGTCCCCGTCTCTTGCTCAACCGGTTGACGGCGCCGCATCGGATTCACACCTCCTGATATTCGGTCGATGGGTCGCACTCCTCATTTCGATCGTGCTACTGACCGGATGGATCGCTGCCCCGGTGGCGGCTCAGAATGCCGAGGTGCAGCTCATTCACAACGCGCCCGACCCAGCAGCCTCTACCGTCGACATCTACTTCGAGAACAGTAGTGGCGACGTAGAGAAATTCGACAACGTCGATTTCCGAACGGCCACCGCGTTCCTCACCATTCCTGCAGATACGTACGATATCGTCGTGGCGGATGAGACCAGTACCGGCATTTCGGACCAGGTGCTCCACACGAAGACCGGCGTCACGTTCAACGACGGAATTGCCTACCACGTCGTCGCGATCGGCGTCCTCGACTCCAACCAGTTCGAGGCCAACCCGACGGGTCGGTCGACCGCATTCGACGTGCTGATCAATGAAGATGTGCTCACCAGCAATTCCGACGCCCTCGTTCGAATGCGCGTGGCCGCCGGGGCGCCCGACCTCCCGGCAGTCAATCTCGAGGCACCGGGCGGCACCCTCGTCGGCAACATTCCGTTTCCGGACGACACGAACGGGTACATTAGCCTGCCCGAGGACGAGTATCCCCTCTCGCTGGTCGACCCAAATGATGCCTCCACGGTCTACGCGGAATTTCGTCTCGACCTGACCGGACGAGCCTCCACGCCTGCGTACCTGCTTTTCACCGGCTTCGACACGCCCGGCAACGAGGCTCCGGGAGCGCCCGAACTCCGCGCCATCGCCGTCTTTCCCGATGGCACGACGGAAGTGTTGCTGCCCAGCGCAGACCTGCAAGTCGTCCACAACGCAGCCGGCATTGGTGCTGTCGACGTTTACCTGGACGACGGCATCAATCCGCCGAGCAAGATCGACGACCTCCCGTTTCGCGGTGCCCTGAATGTGTCGGCCCCGGCCGGTGAGAGCATCACGGTCAGCCTCAATGCGGAAAGCAGCAGCGGCATCAGCGATCAGCAGGTCGCGAGCACAACGACAACACTCGACCCGGACTCCTTCAATCAGGCGTTCGCCGTGGGCGAAAGTGCAGGAAGCGCGGACGTGCTCATTCAGGCAAATCGCAACCAGACGTCGGCCGGCGGGGCCGGAACCGTCGGCCTTCTCGTCGGGCATCAGTCCCCCGACGCCGGCCCCGTTGACGCTCTGACGCGCGGCGTCCAGGCCGTGGATGACATCGCGTATACGGACTTCCAGCCCGCCTCGGGGTACGTGACCGTTCCAACCGGCGACTACATCATTCGCATCACCGATGACGCCAACACCGCCTTTGTCGGCTCCGTCCTCGCGCCGCTCACAAGTCTGGGCGTCGACGGCCAGACCGTGACCGTGCTTGCATCCGGCTTCGTGAACCCCGGAACCGGAGAACCATCGCTCGCTCTGCTTGCCGTACCGTCTGAGGCGGCAGACGCGGACCCGCTCAACAACACCATCGTCCTGCAGCCGGACGCCAGCCTGCAGACGCTCGTCGTGAACGAGTTTTTCGCCGATCCGTCGGACACGCAGGACCCAAACGGCGACGGCACCGCCGGTGGGGATGCCGACGAGGAGTTCATTGAGCTGGTGAACGTATCGGGCGCGGAGCTCGACATTTCCGGGTACGAGATCGTCGATGCTGCAAACAACACGTACACCGTCCCGGCCGGCACGACGCTCGACCCCGGCGGATCGGCCACCATCTTTCAGGGTGGCACACCGACAAATATCCCGGGCTTTACCGACACGGGTTCACCGGCGCTGAACAACGGCGGGGATGATGTCCGCATCGTCAACGCGCAGGGCACGGTAGTCGACCGCATCACGTACTCTGCGCTCACGCCGGAGAACGACGACGAGTCCACCACGCGCAACCCGGACTACTTCGGCCCGATGGCGCTTTCCTCGACGGATCTCGGGCAGTCGCCGCCGTACACGCCGGGCCGGCTCAATGACGGCAGCGGCGTTCTTCCCGTCGAACTCGCCCAGTTCAATGCCTTCGGGCAGGGCGACACCGTCCAGCTGGTGTGGACGACGCTCTCGGAGCAGAAAAACAGTGGCTTCGAGATTCAGCAGCGGATCGACGGGGCGTTCCAGACCGTCGGCTTCCGCCAGGGACAGGGTACAACCACCGAACGCACTGAGTACCGCTTCCAGATTGGCGATCTCTCGCCCGGGACGCATGCCTTCCGCCTCCGCCAGGTCGACCTCGACGGCGCCGCGACGCTGTCTCGAGTCGTGAACATCACGGTCGCGCTGGATGAACGCTACGCGTGGAGCTCCGTGTCGCCGCATCCCGTGGCGGAAACAGCACACTCGACGCTACAGGTGCGCACCGCCCAGCCGGTAAAGGTGACCCTGTACGACTTGCTCGGCCGCAAGGTACAAACGCTGTACGACGATACGATGACGCCCGGACGCGGGCACGACCTCGCGATCGACGCGCAATCCCTTCCGAGCGGGACGTACTTCCTGCGCGCCACCGGCGAGACGTTTTCCGCAACGCGCCGAGTTACCGTCGTCCGATAGCGCGAGACAAAGACAAGGGGCGTTGGATGATGCGGGCCGCTTCCATTCCGGGAGGCGGCCCGCCCTTCTTACGTTTAGGGTTCAACGTTCAGGGTTCAACGTTCAGGGTTCGGGCGCTGTACCGATATGGCTATTTGGTGGAGACAGCCGTCGGAAGACAGTAGCCTTTCAGACTGGTAACCATCTGCCAAACAGAGTCAAAACCGGCTGGGGAGGGGCCCCACCTACTCAGCGGCGCACGGCTGTGCGTCGCTGTTTCCGGTTTGGTCGTATTCTCGCGACAGAGGAAACCTTTCGGGGCCCCTCACAGAGTCCGTGGCGTTACGAGATGAATTGGCAAAACGGCTTTGGGCCAAGGCAGATCGGTAAACCATCTCGGCCATCCGGGTGCCGGTGATTGATCTTCACCGTCGGAAACTTCCGGATGCGGACTGGTACAAACACACGTTGCTTTCCCCTGCACGCTCTCGCCATGAGCATCGACTCCACAACGTACCGGCTTCGCGCGGCCCTTCTGGCCGTTTGTATGCTGGCGGGCCTGATCGCCGCAGATGCCGCGGTCCTGGGCTCCACGAGTGTTGACGGAGCAACGTCGTCCGACCTCATGCATGTCGAGACGGATCGGACCGCACCGTTGCACGGCGCCGATCACGGCGTGTTATTTCACCGTGTGGAAGCAACCGAGCTGCTCGACGGCTCGATCGAAGAACTCACGGACGACGGTCCCGAATCGACCGATGCATCCGCCTCGTCGTGGATGCCCACATCTCTCGTCCAAGCTTACGGGCATTTCCGCTTTCGGTACGTCCCGTCGCGGGCGCTCCTCTGCGTCTATCTCTGCTGATCCTCGCATGGAGACCACCGCGTCGCTTCTGTTCGACGCATGGTCCGCGATGATGTGCGGCTAAGCATCTCGCTCGCCGTCCCAATTGCGACCCGGTCTCCCGTCTTTTGAGGTTCGCCCTCTGCATGGGCAGACGGAATCGCCGTTCTGCCACGAGGCCGAACCCGTCCCTTTCCCTGCCCGACCGCGAACGAACACGTCGTCGTAACCGGTAGGAGTACACTTCCCGTGTGCACCTCCCCGTGATGTCGTTCCCTGCGGACCCCGCCCGTTCTCGTGCGGAATCCGTGTGTCGTGTTCATGCTCGCGGTCCCAACCGTCTGTTGACTCTGCGAGGTTCACCATGAGTATATCCACGTCTACCCAAACCCGTCCACCCGAACACGCCCGTAGCACAACGCCGGACGAACGTTCGGACGGCACCGCCACCACCGACCCCTACGAGGCCGCTCTACACGACCCAGTCACCTACTGGGCGTTTAATTTCTTTGCTGCATCCATCGCTGCGTCCATCCTCATGGCGCTGTGGTACGCGCTCGGATTCGCGGTGGCGTAGTTCTGCTTCCCCTCCCCGACTCCGAAGACGCGGCAGCATAGATCACCGCATCTTCGGAGTCGAGTTTTATTTTTTCCTACATGCCTTCTGCTATCATGCTATCCGCTGTAAAACGACGTAAAGGAATGGTCTTAACCGTTCTTGGACTGCTCGATCTCGGCTTCTTTATTCAGGGAGCCATCGCCCACAGCGATGCCTGGCAAATGGCCGGCGTCATCGGACTCCTTCTCTTCCTCGCACTCGTAGACCTCTTATGACGGATGGCCTCCCTCTCGATTTCCCCGTGGCTTTCCCGCATGAGCAATGAATGACCACACGCAGACCACGAATACGAACTACGCATCCATGCTGAAGGAGGTACGCGAGCGCCAGAATCACGGCGATTTAACCGGCGCGCTGAACGAACTGCGAAAAGCCCTGGACCGGGCACATGAGAGTCACGTCGTCACGACGCTCGAACAACACCTCCGTCTGCCGAAGCTCTTGTTCCAAATGGACCGTCGCGAGGAAGCCGGCGCGCACAAACAGGCCGCCCTGGCCGACGCGCTCGCCTACGTTGCCGACGCATACGGACGGTTTCTCGACTCGCACCGAAAGGACTACCGGCACCGCCTCGAACGGCTCTCTTCCCTCGCGGTACAGTCCCGGGCCGATCAGGTGACGCGGCGGCTCGACGATCCGCCCGACGTATCCGCCGTTACGAGTGCCCTGGAGTCCGCCGTCGATGCGTTCACCCCGGACAACGGGTCACGCATCATCCAAAAAGCCAACCACGAACTGGCGCCTCTTCTCGACACCGAGTCGCTTCCGACGGCCGGATGACGGCAACGCGCAGGCGTTTACGAAATGCGCTACAGACCGGATCTTCGCGCCGTCAAAGCAGCGCTCGGCCAACGAGCCACGCCCCCCAGCCGATGAAGCCAACCCCCGCAAGTCGTCCGAACCGGTCGCCGCCGGGAGCGATCTTCTCGATCAGGCACAGAGCGGTGAGCGCAGCCATCCAGAGCAGGTTCATCACACCGAGCACGAACATGAGCGCCATCGTTGCCCAGCAGCAGCCGGCGCAATTCAAACCGTGGCGCCATCCCATGACGAGCGCCCCGCAATGGCCTGGTCGCCACTCGGCCATGATAAAGCCCATCGGCGAGCGGCAGCCGGTCATGCAGGCGTCCTTGAGCGGCGTAAACTGATACAGGCCAGCCATGACGAGGAGTCCGCCCGCGAAGTATGGATTCGCGCTGGCCCCCATCGGCGTAAGCAGCGCCACTGCGTGGAGGCCGCCCTGCAGAAGAGCGGCCCCGGCGCTGTAGCCGACCCAGACGAGGACGTAGCCGAGCACGAAGAGCGCCGTGCCCCACATCTCATGCCCGTCCGTTCGTCGACGACTGATTCCGTAGAATGTCAGCACCATCGGCGAGGCCGAAGGCAGCATCATGCCCATCATCATGACCGACCACATCCCGAAGGCGACGCCGAACGCCTCCGCGTTCCACGCCTGCCGGGGCGAGGTCGACGACGCCATGCTCATGTGGCTCGCCATTTCTGCCATGTACGCCCACGCGAGGATAGCAAGAACAAAGAGCCCAGCCAGAATGAGCAGGCGGTCCCTTTGAAAAACGGAGGTCTGTGTCAACGGTGGAGACATAGAGATCTGGGTTCGCGGAGGAGAACGGAGGACCGAGGTCTGTGGGAGCGAGCTTGCTACCGCGTCCTACCCCTCCTCGACTCGTTCCACGCGGATCGGAATACGAAAAGGGCGATGTCGGGCCTTCCATCCTCCACGTCGCATGAAGTTGGGCGAGCGTGAAGGTGTGCGCGTCTTGTTTTGAATGCTATCGCCGTATGGTCGCCTTTCCACTGAATATTGCGCGGATCGGACCGGGGCATCCCCTCATGGGTGCTGATTCGAGACGACGGACGCGACCAGAAGAACAGGTGGGCGCAACGCACCGAACTCGATGAGGAAACGGAGATACTTCGCCCTGAACTAGACAGCGTGGGCCGCCGGGAGCTGCCCGCCCGTTTGGTGGTGCGTTTCGAGAAATGACCGAACCGCCGCGTTGAATGCAGGTGCATTCGCTTCATGCATCGTATGCGGTGCCTCGAGAATTTCGGTTCGCTCGCAGCGTGGCAACAGTTCTTCAAGCCGGTCGGTCAGACGGTGAAACAACCCGATGCTGTCTTCCCCGGTGACCAACAACGTAGGCGCCTGTATCTGCTGTACCTTCTCCGCATCCAGTGGCGAGAATCCCGGTCCGAGCAGTTCCGCCTGAAGACTCTCGACATTGTCCTCCACCTGCTCCCGACGAAAATCTGGTAGACGATCGTAGGCTCTAGGCCCTAACACGGCGTCGACGAACGTCCGAAGACCGGCCTTCTGATCCCCCTGCTCAAACGCCCTTTTCGCTGGATCAATGCCCTGAATTCCGAGACGCAAGATACCAACGGCGGTTCTGGGACGGGTAAGCAACACCTTCAGCAGTTCCAGTGCCGTCGGGTCGTTGCTCACGAACAGAGTGAGGACGGGCGGCTCGGCGAGCACGAGGCTTCGCACGAGAGAGGGGTCGCGGATGGCAAGCAGCAGGCAGAGGAATGCACCGTAGGAATTGCCCACGAGGTGTGCCGGTGCGAGGTCGAGTGAACGAATGAGCGCACGAAGATCGTCGACGTGTTCGTCCATGATGTATACCGCGTCCTCCGGAATCGGCTCGTTCGGCCAGTGATAGCGTCGGCTGTACGAGATGACCCGAAACTGCTCTGCGAATGCGTCCTTCTGGGCACTCCACGTTCGGTGGTCGCTTGCGGAGCCGTGGACAAGGACGACGGGCTCGCCGTCACCCGACACCTCGTACGCGAGCGTGGTACCATTGACGCGAGCGGTTGGCATGAGTACAATCTCCAGTGCTGATTCTGTTGAACGGTCTGCGCAGAGGATCGGAGAGAGCGCTGTCTATGGCGCTGCGATGCCCATCCCTCCGTTCAGGGCATGGATGAAGCCGGCAAGACGATTCCCTGCGTGGTTGGGTGTAGAATGACGCTCGTCCAGCAGCGCTACTGATCAGCTGCAATCGGGTCGGTCGGCATCGCGTCGATCGGCTCTTCGAACGCGATGAAGAGAACGCACGCCTCACCGTCAGCGCAGGACGCTTCGTGAGGTAGTTCGGCCGGACCGAACGCGTACGTACCCGGCTTGAGAACGACCGGGTCGTGGCCTTCATAGGTGACCTCCATTTCGCCGGATACGAGCACCATCCGTTCGACGGATGTGTGCCGATGGGCCGGGACCGTCGTGCCAGGTGCCATCTTGAAGAAAATATCCGCGTTTGGCTGATCGGGAGGTCCGTTGAGTACGGCAATCTCACAGCTCTCGGGCATGAAATCAGGACACGGCCCCCACTCGAGGTCCGGGTCGTCCATCGTCCAGGATCGAGGCGCGTCCTGTGCGTCCACGTCCGTGGTAAAGGTCAGTAGAAAGAGTGCTAGGATCGCAGAACGAAGCACGGTGTGTTTCATGGTTTGATCTCGGTTAAAGAATAGATGACAATGCGAAAGGACCGATGCGGCGGTCCGGAGACGCGGTCGAACCGGTCTTCCGGTCTTGATTGACTCAAAACTTGTTTGGCGAACAGTCCCCGGCTACACAACGGTACGGGCCTCGCTCACGGAGTCGACTGCATCCGTGCCAAACGTTAACCTCCGACACTACCTGAGACTCAACATTCTGCCCTAGCTACCGGACGGTTTGATTTCAAACCGGAATGCCTTCATAGGTCATCGAGAAAAGGACCTCGTACGTATCATGCGTCTCGGAAATCCTGCGCCGAGGAATGCTGAAATAACAGAGGGTCTAATGAACGTGTCCGGTACGTAGCATTCTGCCCTTACTCTTTCGCGACCCGTCCGCCTGACAGGTTATCACGGTCCGGCGTACGAGAAGGGGGAAAGGAGTGCGTTGCGGTCGGACACGTCGAACTCGATCCCATGCGCCTCGAAGTGCGCGCGACTCGCTTTTGCGACCGTCGCCGGATGCCCGGGCGCCACGGCGAGCGGGTGGTCCTGGACGGTCGGGGCTTCTCCATTTTGCCCCTCGATCGGCGCCACGTCGGCACACCCGATCTGGCCGACCTCTCCGATGCGGAGTCGCCCGTGTTTTCCGTCGGTCTCGAACGCCAGCGGGACGACCTCCACACCGCGTACGTCGCTGATGAGCTCGGCCAGGTGAGCCGGGTGCCCGCCCGCCTCGCCGCCGAAGATCGTACCGAGCGCGTCCTGCTGCCCAGCGTCGGCCCGGCGGTCCAGGTAGAGAGCGGCTTTCCAGTCGCCGTCGGCCATGTTGCCCGGCGTGTGGAGGGCCATGACGACGTTTAAATCGTCAAACTTGACCCCGTTGTATGCGCCCTCCTCGATATGCCAGGCCACGACGGCTGTGCACGTTCCTTCCGTCGGGTCACTGAGCATAATGCACGGACAGGCGACCTCACACGTGCAGGCTTCCATGTACTGGCCTTCGAGTTTCCATTGATCGGTCATGGGATACGGTGTCTGTGCAAGTTCAGAATGCGTGATGGATCGCGGTCAGCACGGCTGTAGACACATTCCGCGAAAAAATCAACGCCTGCTCACTCGAGCTCATGAAGCGTCTCGTGCGTCTTGCCGCGTGGCCCCTCACCTCTACATTGCGCGAACTTCGGCCGCATCACGACACACAATCTGTAACCACGTGAAGCGCCGCCCTCGTGACCTTCGGCATCCAGAGACCTCACCTCCGATCCATCGGCTGTATGGGCTGTGGGGCAGCATCTTGTGGATCACGCGCGACGGCGCGGACGAGGAGGCGCGGCCGAGACAGGCAGCGCACGACAATCAACGACTCGTTACGCAGGATGACCGTGCGATCCTCCGTTCGAGGTGTCCGACGTGGAGAAAGATTTGGCGACTACAGACAATGCATTCAGTCCGGCCAGCGGCGCCCCCATCATCCATCGAACCAACCGCGCCCGATGCCCACGTCCGAAGCCAAGACGCGACCGACGATCACGGGATACCGCATGGCGCACATCGCCGAGAGGGGATAGACCTCGCCTCTACCCTACCCGCTGCCAGTGTGAACGTCGATGGATCGATACCGATCGACGGCGGGGACACAGATATCACACTGGACTTTGTCCGGATAGCATGCGTAATTCCGTAACCGTTCCGGATAGGATTCATTGCGGGAATATCGAATTAGCCCCGCTGAGACCCAATTTAATCCGGATAGCTTTTACTATCCCGAAGCCTTCCGGATAATGATAAGTTATGTTGAACCTCACTAGACCTGAAAGCGCAATAACGCCCACGATGCCGCACGTCGCATCTAAGACATGGACTTAGGAACGCCTTTTCAGACCTTAGAGAGAGTATTCACGGAGTTCAATGTTGGGCGATTATTATATCTGCTAACTTTATTTGGGACGATCGTCTTCATTAACTACGAGGCTGGGTTTACACATCATTACGATGTCTCGTACCAAATTGATGAAATTGAACGCCTACAAGGTTTGGTAACCGACAGCATCGATCAGAAGCACGTAGACGTTCTTCGAGAGGGCGTAATTGAGGAAATGAAGGCACGACAAACCTCAATCCCCGACCGCCTAGCTAATTCAATACGGGGCTTCTTCCTAGAGAGTCTTGTGCGCGCACTTGCGGTCTCCGCGGGTTTTCTTCTATATTTTATCTATTCAATTATTCCGTCAACACAACTAGAAGATAAACGGTCGCAAGCAATTGGGAGTGGGGCCATCACAATAGTACTAATTTTTATTGGTTACATATTTCCAGACGTTGGTGGTCTTGGGGGGACTGCTGCTTCCCTGATTGGTGTTCAATTTGTAGCTTTCTTCGTCTTGGCCGCATATGGTAATTGGAGAAAGTAAATACAATTAGGTGATCGACTGTCGCGCTCAGTGATTCGAATCAACATAACAACGCGCTCTTATTATGCCAAGCACAAGTAGAAGGGATGTTTTTTCTGGGTCTGTGCGTGAGTACATGTGACTCTGGGCAGAGGGCATAGCTCCTCTGTTCGCCCTATATCGACGCATGAGGGCGGTAGA